>NZ_JBPQTS010000122.1:0-23429 GCF_051386455.1 Streptomyces sp. URMC 124 | reverse complement strand
GGCCGGGCGCCACCATCGGCAGCGTGATGGTGCGGAAGACGCGCAGGGGCGCCGCTCCCAGGGACGTCGCCGTTTCCTCGTAGCGGGGGTGCAGGCCCGCCAGCGCTCCTTCGAGGCTGATCACGAGGAACGGCATGGCCACGAAGGCGGATGCTGTTACTGCTCCTGCTGTGGAGAAGGGGAGAGTGATGCCGAGGGATGCGAGGGGCGGGCCCAGGATGCCCCGGCGGCCGTAGCCCTGCAGGAGGGCCACGCCCGCGACCGTGGGCGGCAGCACCATCGGCAGCATCACCAGGCAGCGCACCAGGGACTTGCCGCGGAACTCCACCCTTGCCAGCAGCCACGCCAGCGGGACGCCCAGGACGAGGGAGAGCAGGAGCGCCCAGGCCGAGACCAGGAGGGAGAGCCCCAGGGCTTCGGTGACCGGTTGAGCGGTGAGGCGGGACGGGAGGGTGTTCCAGGGGGTGCGGGCGAGGATGCCGGCCAGCGGCAGGAACAGGAACGCCACCCCCAGCGCGGCGGGCAGCCCGAGCGCCAGCGGCGTGCGGGCCCTGGTCACGGCTGCTGGAAGCCCGCTGTACGCAGGAGCTTCTGGGCATCGTTCGTGCTGAGCCACTTGACGAAGTCTGCGGCTTCGGACTTGTGCTTGGAGGTCTTGAGGGTTGCTGCCGGGTACGACGCCACAGCGTTCTGGTCGTCCGGGACCGTGACGGTGGCGACCTTGTCCTTCGTCGCGTCCGTCACGTAGACGATCCCCGCATCCGCCTCGCCCAGGGAGACCTTGCTCAGGACGGCGCGCACGTTGGGCTCCTGGGAGACCGGCTTCACCGTGACGTGCTGAGCGTCCAGGATCTTCTTGCTGTAGCGGCCCACCGGCACTTCGGGGGCCGCCAGGACCACCTTGAGATCGCTCCGGGAGAGGTCGGAGAGGGTCTTGATGTTCTTGGGGTTGTTCTTCGCCGTGGCGATGGTCAGGCGGTTCTTTGCGATGACCTGGGGGGTGTTCGTCTCCTGGGACAGGTCGTTCATCGTTTTCGTGTCCGCCGTCACCAGCGCGTCCGCCGGGGCCCCCTGGCGTACCTGCGCCGCCAGTTCCTGCGAGCCCGCGAAGGAGAACTTGACCTTGGTGCCCGGGTGGTCCTTCTCGTAGGCCTTGCCGGCCTCTTTGAAGACGTCCGTCAGGGACGCGGCCGCCAGGACGGTGAGCTCCGTCGGGTCGTTCGCTTTGTCCTCGCTGCCGCAGGCGGCGAGGAGGGGCAGGAGCATCGTGCCTGCCAGGAGCGGCAGCGCGCGGCGAAGGTGCATCGGTTCTCCGTGGTCAGGTGCGGTCGATGTGCACGTTGGTGGCCTTCACCCGGGCCACTGCTTCCATCCCGACCACCAGTCCGAGCTCCTCGACGGCCTCGCGCGTCAGCAGGGAGACCAGCCGGTGCGGGCCGGCCTGGATCTCCACCTGTGCTGCGACGTCGCCGAGCTTGACGGCCGTGATGATGCCGGGGAAGGCGTTGCGGGCACTGGTGTACGCGTCCTCGCCTTCCGCCGCCTCCGCCGCGAGCGACACCGAGAACGCGGCCAGGTCGGCGCCGTCGATGTGCCGCTTGCCCGCCTCGTCGCGGCGCGTCGGTATCCGGCCCGCGTCCGCCCAGCGGCGGACGGTGTCGGCACTGACGCCCAGCAGCTTGGCGGCACGGCCGATCGTGTAGGAACGCATATGCGGCACGTTATGGCTGTGCGGTTCGTATTTGCAAGGCTGGAGGGGGAGCGGGCTTCTTATGTACCGGTCTTAGATCGCGCCCTTGCGGGTCAGGTGCGTGAAGCACAGCCAGCCCGGCAGGACCGGCAGCCACAGCGTCATCAGACGGAAGAGGAGCACCGCGGGGGTGCCCTGTTCCGCCGGCAGGCCCGCCACCGTCAGGGCGGCGGTCAGTGCGAGCTCCACCGCGCCGACGCCGCCGGGCGTCGGCGCCGCCGAACCCAGGGCGTTCGCCGTCAGGTAGACCACCGCGATGCTCGCGTAGCTCAGCTCGCCGCCGAACGCGCGGATCGCGGCGTCCAGGCACATGACGTTCGCGGCCGTCAGCAGCAGCATGCCGCCGATGCCCGAGAGGAGCTTCTGCGGGCGCTGCATGACGTCCAGCATGCGCGGGACCACGCCCGCGAACAGCGAGCGCAGGCGGGTCGAGACGAACTTCCGCAGGACGGGGATCGCCGCCACGACGAGCACCAGGACCGCGGCCGTCAGCAGGCCGCCGATGACCGTGCGGGAGGGGCCGAGCGAGGAGCTGCGCTCGGTGCCGGTCACGTAGCCGAAGGACAGCAGCAGCATGATGTGGCAGGCCAGGCCGAAGAGCTGGGACGCGCCGACGCTCGCCACCGCGAGGCCCGGGCGGACGCCCGAGCGCTGCAGGAAGCGGGTGTTCAGGGCCACGCCGCCGACCGCCGCGGGAGCGACCAGCTTGACGAACGAGCCGGCCACCTGGGCCAGCACCGTGCGGGCGAAGGCCACCTTCTCGGGCACGAAGCCCAGGAGGCTCAGGGCGGCGGCGACGTACGTCAGCGCCTGGAAGGCCACCGCGACCGCGACCCAGGGCCACTCGGCCTTGTCGACGAGGTCGCCGAACTGCACGTGGGTCAGCTGCGACAGGAGGAAGTACGCGGCGAAGGCGCCGGCGACGAAGCTGATCAGGGTGCGGGGCTTGATGCGCTCCAGGCGCACGGGCTCTATCGGGGCCTGGGGGCGGATGAGGAGCACCTGGCGGCGGATCTGGGCCAGCAGGTCCTCTTCGCGGGCCTCTTCCAGCGCCTCGTCCATGGCCCGCTTCTCGGCCTGGCGCTCGGCCTTGAGCGCCTTGCGCCCGCTGACCTCCTCCTCGGCCGCGGCCGCCTTGGCCTCCTTGGCGGCGTTCGCCGCCTCCAGGACCTTCTCGCGCTCCCGCTGGGACCGCTCGCGGGCGAGCTGGCGCAGGGTTCCCCGGCTGGTGCGGGTGAGGGCGATGGGCTGCAGGAGGGGGAGGCTGTCGGCGACGGCGTCGGGGCCGAGGACGGCCACGCCGGTGGCCACGGCGCGCTCGGCGCCGACCCGCAGGCCGAGCGTGACGAGCAGCTGGGCGACGTCCATGCGCAGCACGAGGTCGCCGGCCGCGATCTCGCCGCCGCGCAGGTCGGTCAGGACCACGTTGCCGGAACGATCCACCAGGAGGGCGTCGCCGTCGAGTCTGCGGTGCGCGATGCGGCGCGACTGCAGGGCGTGGACCTGGCGCCACGCGCCGGCCATGAGCTCGTCGGTGATCTCCTCGGTGGGCACCTGACCGAGGGGGCGGCCGCCGATGTGCTCGTAGACGAGCATGACGGCGTCCGGGCCCAGCTCGGAGGTGGCGATCAGCTTGGGCGCGTTGGCGCCGGCCGCGATGGCCGCGTAGGCCAGCAGGGCCTCCTGCTCCAGGGCCTGGCGCAGCGACTGCAGGCTGCGGCGCTGGTTGATGCCGCGCAGGGCCAGGCGCTGCCAGACCCGGTAGAAGAAGCCCTGCGCCTGCTGTTCGCGGTCGACGACCGTGACGTCCAGGGGCGGGCCGTCCTCCAGGGTGACGATGTAGCGGCGGCCCCGCTCGTGCGGCTCGGTGTCGTCGGCGCCGTCCTCGGCACGCAGGGCGGTGACCGGCTTGAAGCCGACGCGGCGCAGGCCCGTCAGCAGGTGGCGGCCGGTGGGGCGCACGTTGGGCGAGCCGACGGCGTAGAGCGTGCCGTAGGCGACCGTCCAGCCGATCAGGACGGTGGTGACGATCGAGAACGGGGTCGTGTAGCCGTTGACCAGGACCGCGAAGGCGTCCAGGAGGAGGACGGCCCACATGGCCACGCGCCAGCGGGGACGGCGGGACATGCCCACGGCCGTCATGTAGGCGATCACGGGGGCCAGGTAGCCGTGGACCGGGTCGGTGAAGCCGCCGGTGGGCGCGAGCTGGGTGAGGGCGGCGCGGATCGATTCGGGGGCCGTGCGGGCCACCCACAGGTCGGTGGCCAGGGAGACGCCGTGCGCGAGGACGGCGGCCAGCACGCCGTCGGCGATGCGCAGCCCGTCCCGCTTGATCAGCCGCTCGACGGCGAAGGCCACCGGGACGATGAAGATGGCGATGTTGGCCGCGAGGCCCGCGAAGCTCGCCAGCAGCTGCGGGGCGCGCCCCGTGCTCTCGTTGATGTCCTGCGCGAGCCCCGTGGTGGTGCCGTGCGCGAAGGCGGCGAGGGCGAGGACGAGCGCGATGCCGACGATGCCCAGGAGGAGCCGGAGCAGGTCGGCCGGGCGGTGCACGCGGGCGGGCAGCAGCGGCTCGTCGCCGGAGACCCGGTCGATCTGCACGCCGCCGTCATCGCACTCGTACGCCCCCGGCCCGGAGGAGGGCAGCTCTCGGGGAGCGCGGTCCCCCTCAGGAGGCTCCGCGCCCTGCTGCCGGTCCTTCTCGTCTTCTTGGTCTCGTATCACCTGTCACCGCCCGGAAGATGGTGGCATGGCCCCGCCGGGCGAGGGGGCATCAGGGTGCAATTCGGGGGCGCGGACTCCGGATCGTACGCCCTGTAGTGCGGTACCGCACTCTGCGTGATCACAGGCCGGGGCTGTCGGCGCGGTGCGGCACCATGGACCGGATGAGCGAGGACGAGGAGCTTCCCGAGTACGCGGAACGTGTGCTGGCCGTCGCCGAGCAGATCCCACCCGGGCGGGTGATGACCTACGGGGACGTCGCCGAGTGGCTGGGCGAGGGCGGGCCCCGGCAGGTCGGGCGCGTCATGGCGCTCTACGGCGGCCCCGTGCCCTGGTGGCGGGTCGTCCGCGCGGACGGCGTCCTGCTGCCCGGCCACGAGCTGCGGGCCCTCGCCCACTACCGCGAGGAGGGCACGCCCCTGCGCGAGGCCGCGCGCTCGGCCGAGGGGCACGTCCCCCGGATCGCCATGGCCCTCGCCCGCTGGGACGGCAGCAGCCCGGGAAGTGTGACTCCGCACACCTGACGCCACCCGCCGCCCCCGGCCGCCGGGCCCGGGCGGATCCGGTCTCACCCGAACGGATGAGACCGTGGAAGCCGTGCGCCGACTCCCGTGACGCCCTGCGCCCCGGACGCCGCCTGGCGTAGCGTCGGGAAGCGCCGTCATCCCCCGCCCCGCACGGCCGCACGACTCCCCGCACCCCCACCAGGACCGGCAACCCACGTGAGCTCCTTCCCGCCCTCCGGCTCGACCCGGCCGCAGCACCAGCAGGCGCGGCAGCCCTCCCCGGGCGCCTACCGCCTCGTGCGCACCCGGCCGGGCCCGACGGCCCTTCCTGAGCTGGACGCACGCCAGCGCGCCGTGGTTGAGCACGCCGGAGGGCCGCTGCTCGTGCTCGCGGGCCCCGGCACGGGGAAGACCACGACGCTGGTCGAGGCCGTCGCCGAGCGGGTGCGCCGGGGCACCCCGCCGGAGCGGATCCTCGTCCTCACCTTCAGCCGCAAGGCCGCCGTCGAACTCCGCGACCGCATGGCCGCCCGGCTCGGCGCGGGCGCCGCCGCGCCGCAGGCCACGACCTTCCACTCGTACTGCTACGCCCTCGTCCGCGCCCACCAGGACGCCGGCCTGTTCGTCGACCCCCTGCGGCTGCTGTCCGGCCCCGAGCAGGACGCCGTCGTGCGCGAGCTGCTGGCCGGCCAGGCCGCCCTGGAGCGCGCCGGCCGCTCCCGCGTGCACTGGCCCGACGAGCTGCGCGCGTGCCTGACCACCCGAGGCTTCGCCGACGAGGTGCGCGCCGTCCTCGCCCGCAGCCGCGAGCTCGGCCTGAGCCCCGGCGCCCTCGGCGACTTCGCCGCCCGCACCGGGCGGCCCGACTGGGCGGCCGCCGCCTCCTTCCTCGCCGAGTACCTGGACCTGCTCGACATGCGCGGCGTCCTCGACTACGCCGAGCTCGTGCACCGCGCGGTCCTGCTCGCAGAGCGGCCCGAGTCCGCCGCCGACCTGGCCGGCCGCTACGACGCCGTCTTCGTCGACGAGTACCAGGACACCGACGCCGCCCAGGTGCGACTGCTGCGGGCGCTCGCCGGAAGCGGCCGCACCCTCGTCGCCTTCGGCGACCCCGACCAGTCGATCTACGCCTTCCGGGGCGCCGACATCAACGGCATCCTCGACTTTCCCGACGCCTTCCCCCGCCGGGACGGCACACCCGCCCCCGTCGAGGTCCTCACCACCTCGCGCCGCTCCGCAGCAGCCCTCCTCGAGGCCACCCGGCTGCTCACCCGCCGGATGCCCCTCACCCGCCTCCCCGCGGACGCCGTCCGCGCCCACCGGGACCTCACGGCCGTCCGCGAGGGCGGGCGCGTGGAAGCCTTCACGTACCCGACGGCCGGGGCGGAGACCGACAACATCGCCGACATCCTGCGCCGCGCGCACCTGGAGGACGGCGTCCCCTGGCACGAGATGTCCGTCCTCGTCCGCGCGGGCTCCCGCTCCATACCGGCCCTGCGCCGCGCCCTGACCTCGGCGGGCGTCCCGGTGGAGGTCGACGGCGACGACATTCCCCTGCGCCGGGAACCGGCGGTGGCGCCACTGCTGACGGCACTGAGGGTGGTGGCGGAGGACGTCGCGGAGGACGTCGCGGAGGGCGTCGCGGAGGGCGTCGCGGAGGCCGGGACAGGGCCCGCGGGAGAGCCCGAGGAAGAGCCCGCGCCGCAGGCGCGGCACACCCCCCGCATCGACCCCGAGACCGCCCTCACTCTCCTCACGTCGCCCCTGGGCGGCATGGACGCAGCGGACCTCCGCCGCCTCGGCCGCGCCCTCCGGGACGAGGAGCGTGCCGCAGGCGAAGCCGTGCCCCGTCCCTCCGACACCCTCATCGCCGAAGCCCTCGCCGAACCGGAGCGCCTGGCCGTCCACGACCCCGCCTACGCCCGCGGCGCCCAGCGCCTGGGCGCACTGCTCCGCGCGGCCCGCGAGATCCTCACGGCAGGAGGCACCGCCGAAGAGGCCCTCTGGGCGCTCTGGGACGGCACCCCCTGGCCCGCCCGCCTGCAGCGCGCGGCCCACCGCGGCGGCGCCGCCGGCCGCAACGCCGACCGTGACCTGGACGCCGTGTGCGCCCTGTTCGAGACCGCCGCCCGCGCCGAGGAGCGCACCGGCGGCCGCGGCGCCCTGAACTTCCTCGACGAGCTCGAAGCGCAGGACATAGCGGCCGACACCCTCACCCGCAGGGCCGTCCGCCCCGACGCCGTACGCCTGATGACCGCCCACCGCTCCAAGGGCCTCGAATGGCGGCTCGTGGTCGTCGCGGGCGTCCAGGAAGGCCTCTGGCCCGATCTGCGGCGCCGCGGCTCGCTCCTGGAAGCCGACCGGATCGGCCGCGACGGCATCGCCGAGCCGCTCAGCCCCGGCGCCCTGCTCGCCGAGGAGCGCCGCCTGTTCTACGTGGCGGCCACGCGTGCGCGCGAGCGCGTGGTCGTCACCGCGGTCAAGGCGGCGGCCGAGGACGGCGACCAGCCCTCGCGGTTCCTGGCGGAGCTGGGCGTCCCGCCCGTCGACGTCACCCAGCGCCCGCGCCGCCCCCTGGCCGTCGCCGCGCTCGTGGCGGAGCTGCGCGCCACCACCGTCGACCCCGCCGCGTCGGACGCCCTGCGGGCCGCCGCCGCGGAGCGCCTCGCCCGGCTCGCGGCCCTGCGCGACGAGGAGGGCCAGCCGCTCGTACCGGCCGCCCACCCGTACCGCTGGTGGGGCCTGCACGAGCCGACCCACAGCGAGGTGCCGCTGCGCGACCGCGCCCGGCCCGTCGCCCTGTCCGGTTCGGCCCTCGGCCAGCTGGGCACCTGCTCGCTGCAGTGGTACCTGGGCCGCGAGGTGAAGGCCGACGCGCCCGCCACCGCCGCCCAGGGCTTCGGCAACGTCGTGCACGTCCTCGCCGACGAGGTGGCCTCCGGCCGGACCCCCGCCGACCTCGCCGTGCTCATGGAACGCCTCGACTCCGTCTGGGACGCGCTCGCCTTCGACGCCCCCTGGAAGTCGGCGCAGGAGAAGGAGAACGCCCGCGCGGCCCTGGAGCGCTTCCTGCGCTGGCACGTCATGGAGCGCGGCGGCCGGGCACCCGTCGCGACCGAGCACGCCTTCGACGTGACCCTGAAGGCCGACGACTACCTGGTGCGCATCCGCGGCTCCATGGACCGCGTCGAGGCGGACGACCACGGCCACGCCTACGTGGTCGACTTCAAGACCGGCAAGGGCACCGTCTCCGCCAAGGACGTCGAGCGCCACCCGCAGCTCGCCGTCTACCAGCTGGCCGTCGAGCACGGCGCCGTCGACGAGGTCTTCGACGGCCCCCGCCCGCGGCCCGGCGGCGCCGAGCTCGTCCAGCTGCGCCAGGGCGCGGCCAAGCGGGACGGCGGCGACGCCGTGCCGAAGGTGCAGGCCCAGGAGCCGCTGGGCGAGGGCGAGTGGGTCGGCGGGCTGCTCGCCGAAGCGGCCGGCCGGGTCCTGGAGGAGCGGTTCGCCCCCCGCCCCGGCCGGCACTGCTCGCACTGCTCCTTCCGGGCCTCCTGCACCGCCCGCCCCGAGGGCCGGCAGGTCGTCGAGTAGCCCGCCGTCCCGGCCCCGTCGGCAGGCCCGCGGGCAGGTCCGGCGCGACGCCCCCCCGCAGACCCCTCTGACCTGCGGCGATGCGGGGCTGTCAGTGGTGGCGGCTAGCGTGGTGTGCCGTGACCCCGCGCCTGACCGACCCCGAGCAGCTCAAGGAGCTCCTCGGCATCCCGTTCACCCCGGAGCAGACGGCCTGCATCACCGCGCCGCCCGCCCCGCAGGTCATCGTGGCCGGCGCCGGGTCCGGGAAGACCACGGTGATGGCCGCGCGCGTGGTCTGGCTGGTCGGCACCGGGCAGGTCGCCCCCGAGCAGGTCCTCGGCCTCACGTTCACCAACAAGGCGGCCGGCGAGCTGTCCGAGCGCGTCCGCAAGGCCCTCGTCGCCGCCGGCGTCACCGACCCCGAGCCCGTGGCCGCCGACCCCCACCAGGCACCGGGCGAGCCGCAGATCTCCACGTACCACGCCTTCGCCGGACGCCTCCTGAAGGAGCACGGCCTGCGCATCGGCCTGGAGCCCGGCGCCCGCCTCCTGGCGGACGCCACCCGCTTCCAGCTCGCCGCCCGCGTCCTGCGCGGCTCCCCGGGCCCCTTCCCGGCGCTCACCCGCTCCTTCGGCGACCTCGTCGCCGACCTCCTGGCCCTCGACGGCGAGCTCGCCGAGCACCTCGTGCCGCCCGAGCGCCTGCGGGCCCACGACCGCGAGCTGCTGGCCGCCCTGGAGAGCGCCCGGCTCACCAACGCCGACCTGCGCAAGGTCCCCGAGACCGCCCGCGCCCGCCTGGAGCTCCTGGAGCTCGTCGGCGGCTATCGCGAGGAGAAGCGCAAGCGCGACCTCCTCGACTTCGGCGATCAGATCGCCCTCTCCGCCGAGCTCGCCCGCAGCCGCCCCGAAGTCGGCCGCATCCTGCGCGAGCAGTTCGCGGTCGTCCTCCTCGACGAGTACCAGGACACCTCCGTCGCCCAGCGCCTGCTGCTCTCCGGCCTCTTCGGCGGCGGCACCGGCCACGCCGTCACCGCCGTCGGCGACCCCTGCCAGGCCATCTACGGCTGGCGCGGCGCCTCCGTCGCCAACCTGGACGACTTCCCGCAGCACTTCCCCTTCGCCGACGGCAGCCCCGCCCGGCGCTTCGCCCTCAGCGAGAACCGGCGCAGCGGCGGCCGCCTCCTCGACCTCGCCAACGGCCTCGCCGCCGAGCTCCGCGAGCGCCACGAGGGCGTCGAGGCCCTGCGCCCCGCCCCCGGCGCCGAGCGGGACGGCGTGGTGCGCTGCGCCCTGCTGCCCACCCACGCCGAGGAGCTGGAGTGGCTCGCCGACTCCCTCGCCCACCTCGTGCGCACCGGCACCCGCCCCGGCGACATCGCCGTCCTGTGCCGCACCGCGGCCGACTTCGCGCAGATCCAGGCCGCGCTCGTGCGGCGCGAGCTGCCCGTCGAGGTCGTCGGCCTGTCCGGGCTGCTGCACCTGCCCGAGATCGCCGACCTCGTCGCCGTCTGCGAGGTCCTCCAGGACCCCACGGCCAACGCCTCCCTGGTCCGGCTGCTGATCGGTCCCCGCTGGCGCATCGGCCCCCGCGACCTCGCGCTCCTCGGCCGCCGCGCCCGCACGCTCGTGCCCCACGGCAGCGCGGGCGACGATCCCGAGCGCCGCCTCGCCGAGGCCGTCGAGGGCACCGACCCCGCCGAGACGGTCTCCCTCGCCGACGCCCTCGACACCTTCCTCGCCGCCGACGCCCCGGGCACCCCCGCGGACGGACTGCCCTTCTCGGCCGAGGCGCGCGTCCGCTTCGCCCGCCTCGCCGCCGAACTGCGCGACCTGCGCCGCTCCCTGGCCGACCCGCTGATGGACGTCCTCCACCGCGTCCTGGCCGTGACGGGCCTGGAGGTCGAGCTCTCCGCCTCGCCGCACGCCCTGGCCGCCCGCCGCCGCGAGACCCTCTCCCACTTCATGGACATCGCCGCGGGCTTCGCCGCCCTCGACGGCGAGACCACCGTGCTCTCCTTCCTCGGCTTCCTGCGCACCGCCGCGCAGTACGAGAAGGGCCTCGACAGCTCCCTCCCCGGAGGGGAGGACACCGTCAAGGTCCTCACCGCGCACAAGTCCAAGGGCCTGGAGTGGGACGTCGTCGCCGTCCCCGGCCTCGTCGAGCGCACCTTCCCCAGCGAGCAGTCCCGCGACTCCTGGACCGCCCAGGCCAAGGTCCTCCCGCACGCCCTGCGCGGCGACGCCGACACCCTGCCCGACGTCGCGGCGTGGGACGCCAAGGGCATGGCCGCCTTCAAGGCCGCCATGAAGGAGCACCAGCGCATCGAGGAACTCCGCCTCGGCTACGTCACCTTCACCCGCCCCCGCTCCCTGCTGCTCGGCTCCGGCCACTGGTGGGGGCCCGACCAGAAGAAGCCCCGCGGGCCGTCCGCCTTCCTCGAAGCCCTCCGCGCGCACTGCGAGGCCGGCCACGGCGAGATCGAGGCCTGGGCCGCCCCTCCGGAGGAGGGCGCCGAGAACCCCGCGCTGAAGGAGGACGAGACCGACCGCTCCTGGCCGCTGCCCCTGGACCGGGACTCCCTCGCCCGCCGCCGCGCCGCGGCGGACGCGGTGCTCGCGCACCTGGAGCGCCTGGAGAGCGCGCCCGCGTCCGCGGGGACGCCGGTGCTCGCCGACGGCGTCCGTGCGTCCGCCGTGGATCCCGGCCCCGCCGACGACCCGGAGTGGCCGACCCCGCCGCCGGACGACGAGGACTACGACTACGACCACGAGTACGACCACGACTACGACGCGTTCGCACCGGAGCTCGCCCCGTACGAGGACGAGTTCCTGGCCGACCCCGGCGTGTGGGAGGCCTTGCCGACGGACCGCCCGGATCCGGCCGCTGGCGGCGGCCTCCGCACCTCGGGCCTGCCCGTTCCGGCTCTTGGGGGCCGGGGCGGAGCCCCGGGAAACGGTGAAGGGGCGGGACCGGGGGATTCCACTCCGCCGCAGCGGCGCACCACTCCCACCGGGGAGCCCGGCGGCGCCGAAACCACCACCGCCTCGCTGCTGCCCGGACCCCGGCAGGAACCGAGCGCCGGAGCCCGGGCCGATCGCACTCCGGCGTCCGGCCTCGCGCCCGAAGAGGCCCGCCTCGCGGCCTCCTGGGACCGCGATCTCGACGCCCTGGCGGGCGAGCTCCGCCGGGCACGCGCGCGTGAGCGCGACGTGCCTTTGCCCGCCTCCCTCAGCGCCTGGCAGCTGGTCAGGCTCGCCGCGGACCCCGACGGGTTCGCCCGCGAGCTCGCCCGGCCCATGCCGCGCCCCCCGCAGCCCGCGGCCCGCCGCGGCACGCGCTTCCACGCCTGGATCGAATCCCGCTTCGAGCCGCTGCCCCTGCCCCTGCTCGGCCCCGACGAGCTGCCCGGCGGCGCGGACGACGGCTTCGCCCCGGAGATCGCCGACGAGCAGGAGCTCACCGAGCTCAAGGAGGCCTTCGAGCGCACCCCGTACGCCCGGCGCGTCCCGCACCGCATCGAGGTGCCCGTCCAGCTCACCCTCGCGGGCCGGATCGTCCGCGGCCGCATCGACGCCGTCTACCGCGACCGCGGCCCCGGCGGCGACACGTACGAGATCGTCGACTGGAAGACCAGCCGCACCCACGACGCCGACCCCCTGCAGCTCGCGATCTACCGCGTCGCCTGGGCCGAGCAGCACGGCATCCCGCTGTCCTCCGTCACGGCCGCCTTCGTCTACGTGCGCGACGGCGAGACGGTCCGCCCGGACGGCCTCCCCGACCGCGCGGAACTGGAGCGGCTCCTCCTGGGGGAGCAGCCGTGAGCAGGGGATATGCCGGAAGGTGTGTCCCGCGGTACGCCGGGCCGGTCATGGTCACGCCGTGTGTCCGGATAGGCTCGACGGCATGAGCGAGACTCCGGACAGCGCCGTCCGCGCGTTTATCGAAGGCCACCGCGCCGCGTTCCTCGACGATCTCGTCGAGTGGCTCCGCATCCCCTCCGTGTCGGCCGACCCCGGCCGCTCCGAGGACGTGCGCCGCAGCGCCGACTGGCTGGCCGCGAAGCTCACCGAGACCGGCTTCCCGACCGCCGAGGTCTGGGAGACCGACGGCGCCCCGGCAGTGTTCGCCGAGTGGCCCTCGGGCGACGAGGGGGCCCCGACCGTCCTGGTCTACGGCCACCACGACGTCCAGCCCGCCGCCCGCGAGGACGGCTGGCACACCGAGCCCTTCGAGCCCGTCGTCAAGGACGGCCGGCTGTACGCCCGCGGCGCCGCCGACGACAAGGGCCAGGTCTTCTTCCACACCCTCGGCGTCCGCGCCCACCTGGCCGCCACCGGCCGCACGGCGCCCGCGGTCAACCTCAAGCTGCTCATCGAGGGCGAGGAGGAGTCCGGCTCGGAGCACTTCGCCGACCTGGTCCGGGCCCGTGCCGACCGCCTGGCCTGCGATGCGGTCATCGTCTCCGACACCGGCATGTGGTCCGAGGACACCCCGACCGTCTGCACGGGCATGCGCGGCCTCGCCGACTGCCAGATCGACCTCTACGGCCCGGACCAGGACATCCACTCCGGCTCCTTCGGCGGTGCGGTGCCCAACCCCGCCATGGAGGCCGCCCGGCTCGCCGCCGCCCTGCACGACGAGAACCTCCGCGTGGCGATCCCCGGCTTCTACGACGGCGTCGTCGAGCTCACCGACCGCGAGCGCGAGCTCTTCGCCGAGCTGCCCTTCGACGAGAAGCAGTGGCTGCGCGCCGCCCACTCGCACGCCCCCCTGGGCGAGGCGGGCTACAGCACGCTGGAGCGCATCTGGGCCCGCCCCACCGCCGAGGTCAACGGCATGGGCGGCGGCTACCAGGGCCCCGGCGGGAAGACCATCGTCCCGTCCACCGCCCAGCTGAAGCTGTCCTTCCGGCTCGTGGCCGGCCAGGACACCGGCCACGTCCAGGAGGCCGTGCGCCGATGGGTGGCCGACACCCTCCCGCAGGGCATCCGCCACGAGATCACCTTCTGGGGCGCGACCCGCCCCTGCCTGACCCCGCTGGACCACCCGTACCTCCGGTCGGTCGTGCGGGCGATGGAGCGCGCCTTCGGCAAGAAGGTCCGCTTCACCCGCGAGGGCGGCTCCGGCCCCGCCGCGGACCTGCAGGACGTGCTCGGCGTCCCGGTGCTCTTCCTCGGCATCTCGGTGCCCTCGGACGGCTGGCACGCGCCCAACGAGAAGGTCGAGCTGGACCTCCTGATGAAGGGCGTCGAGACCGCCGCCCACCTGTGGTCCGACCTCGCGGCCGGGGAGACGTCCGGGACGGGGCCCGGGGGAGGGCTCGCCGGCTAGTCCGCGCAGCACAGACGACCATTCGCAGGGATTCGTAGGGGGAGTTGGAAGCAGCAGTGACCACCTGGACCGATCTCTCGGCCGCCCGGCCGATCACCCTCACCGCCGACAGCGGCATCGACCGTGCCGCTCACCACCGTCTGGACGAGGCGTGGCTCGCCGCGGCCTGGAGCCACCCCTCCACGAGAGTCTTCGTGGTCTCCGGCGGCCAGGTGCTGATCGACGACACCCCCGACGGCCGCACGGAGCTCGTGATGACGCCCGCCTTCGAGGCGCCCGTCACCGAGACCCACCGCTACTTCCTCGGCCAGGACGCGGACGGCATCGCCTACTTCGCGCTGCAGAAGGACGCCCTGCCGGGGCGGATGGACCAGTCCGCGCGACCGGCCGGGCTGCGCGAGGCGGGCCTGCTGCTCTCACCGCGCGACGCCGGGCTGATGGTGCACGCGGTGGCCCTGGAGAACTGGCAGCGGCTGCACCGCTTCTGCTCGCGCTGCGGCGAGCGCACGGTCGTCGCGGCCGCGGGCCACATCCGCCGCTGCCCGGCCTGCGGTGCCGAGCACTACCCGCGCACCGACCCGGCCGTGATCATGCTGGTCACCGACGGGGAGGACCGCGCGCTGCTCGGCCGCCAGATGCACTGGCCCGAGGGCCGCTTCTCCACGCTCGCGGGCTTCGTCGAGCCCGGGGAGTCGCTGGAGCAGGCGGTGCGGCGCGAGGTCGCCGAGGAGGCGGGCGTCGTCGTCGGGGACGTGGAGTACGTCGCGAGCCAGCCCTGGCCGTTCCCGTCCAGCCTGATGCTCGGCTTCATGGCGCGGGCCACGTCCTGCGACATCCAGGTCGACGGCGAGGAGATCCACGAGGCGCGCTGGTTCTCGCGCAAGGAGCTGCGGGCCGCCTTCGCCTCGGGGGAGGTCCTGCCCCCGACCGGCATCTCCATCGCGGCCCGGCTGCTGGAGCTCTGGTACGGCGAGCCGCTGCCGCAGAGCCAGCCGTAAGGCGAAGGCCCCGGTCCGCGGACCGGGGCCGTTCTGCGTCCGCGCTCGCGTCAGGACGCCAGGGCCTGCTTGACCTGCGCCAGGGACGGGTTGGTCATGGTGACCGGGGCGGCGCCGCTGAGCGGGTTCACCAGGACCGTCGGGACCGTCTGGTTGCCGTCGTTCGCCTTTTCCACGAAGGCCGCCGACTCGGCGTCGAGCTCGATGTTGATCTCGTTGTAGGCGATTCCCTCGCGGTCCAGCTGGCTCTTCAGCCGGCGGCAGTAGCCGCACCAGGTGGTGCTGTACATCGTCACGGTGCCCGACATTCGACCTCGTGCCCCTTCTTTCGGTGATGGTGTTCCGGTCCGTTCCCGGTCGTGCCGTGGGTACCGATCCGGGTGTTGTTCCGGTGGTAGAACGTGCACCCGTCCGCAGCCATTCCCGTATTCGTAGGACTGCCGCGGCACCCTTGTGGACAACATTCCCGGTCGCCCCGGCGGACCTGGCAGCATGGCGGGGTGACAGCAGCAACGCACTCCACCCTCTTCCCGCCGGTCCCGGACTCCCCGGACGCGGTGCTCGACGGGCTCGACCCCGAGCAGCGCGAGGTGGCGACGGCCCTCGGCGGCCCGGTGTGCGTGCTGGCCGGCGCCGGCACGGGCAAGACCCGCGCGATCACCCACCGCATCGCCTACGGCGTCCGGTCCGGGGTGCTGCAGCCCTCCAGCGTGCTCGCCGTCACGTTCACCAACCGCGCCGCCGGTGAGATGCGCGGCCGCCTCCGCCAGCTCGGCGCCGGCGGCGTCCAGGCGCGCACGTTCCACTCGGCCGCCCTGCGCCAGCTGCAGTACTTCTGGCCGAAGGCCGTCGGCGGGGAGCTGCCGCGCCTGGCCGAGCGGAAGGTCCAGATCGTCTCCGAGGCCGCCGCCCGCTGCCGCGTCCGCCTCGACCGCACCGAGCTGCGGGACGTGACGGGCGAGATCGAATGGGCGAAGGTCACCCAGACCGTCCCCGAGGACTATCCGGCGGCGGCCGCCAAGGCGGGCCGCGAGATGCCCCGCGACCCCGCCGAGACCGCCCGGATTTACGCGGCCTACGAGCAGCTCAAGCGCGACCGCGGCGTGATCGACTTCGAGGACGTCCTGCTGCTGACCGTCGGCGTCCTGCAGGACCGGCACGACATCGCCGAGACCGTCCGCCGCCAGTACCAGCACTTCGTCGTCGACGAGTACCAGGACGTCAGCCCCCTCCAGCAGCGCCTCCTGGAGCTGTGGCTGGGCGACCGGGACAACCTGTGCGTGGTCGGCGACGCCAGCCAGACCATCTACTCCTTCACCGGCGCCACCCCCGACCACCTGCTGAACTTCCGCACCCGCCACCCGCACGCCACCGTCGTCAAGCTCGTCCGGGACTACCGCTCCACCCCCCAGGTCGTCCACCTGGCCAACGGCCTGCTCTCCCAGGCCCGCGGGCGCGCGGCGGAGCACCGCCTGGAGCTCGTCTCCCAGCGCGAGGCCGGCCCCGAGCCCGTCTACGGCGAGTACGCGGACGAGCCGGCGGAGGCCGAGGGCACCGCCCGCCGCGTCCGGGACCTGATCGACTCCGGCGTGCCCGCGAGCGAGATCGCGATCCTCTACCGCATCAACGCCCAGTCCGAGGTCTACGAGCAGGCCCTCGCCGATGCCGGCGTGCCCTACCAGCTGCGCGGCGCCGAGCGCTTCTTCGAGCGGCCCGAGGTGCGCGAGGCCGGGCTGCTGCTGCGCGGCGCCGCCCGCGCCGGCGGGGGCGACGCCCAGCTCGCCGGCGCCGATGACGTCCCCTCCCAGGTGCGGGCCGTCCTCGGCACCCGCGGCTGGACGCCCGAGCCGCCCGCGGGCTCGGGGGCGGTGCGGGACCGCTGGGAGTCCCTCGCGGCCCTCGTGCGCCTCGCCGAGGACTTCGTCCGGGCCAGACCCGGGGCCGGCCTCGCCGACCTCGTGGCCGAGCTCGACGAGCGGGCGAGCGCCCAGCACGCCCCCACCGTCGAGGGTGTGACTCTCGCCTCACTTCACGCCGCCAAGGGCCTCGAATGGGACGCCGTGTTCCTCGTCGGCCTCGCCGAGGGCATGATGCCGATCACATACGCCAAGACGGACGAGCAGATCGAGGAGGAGCGCCGCCTCCTCTACGTCGGCGTCACGCGGGCCCGCCGCCACCTCTCCCTGTCCTGGGCGCTCTCCCGCACGCCGGGCGGCCGCCCCTCCCGGCGCCCCACCCGCTTCCTGAACGGCCTGCGGCCGGGCTCCGCGGCCGTCCGCCCCGGCCCCGGCGCGCCCGGTGGCACGGCGGGCGTCGAGCGGGGTCCCGTCCGCCGCCGGCAGCGGGGCTCCGCCCGCTGCCGCGTCTGCGGCCGCACCCTCACCGACGCGGGCGAGATCAAGCTCATGCGCTGCGAGGACTGCCCCTCCGAGCTCGACGAGGCGCTCTACGAGCGGCTGCGCGACTGGCGCGCCGGGGAGGCCGGCCGGCTCGGCCAGCCCGCCTACTGCGTCTTCACCGACAAGACGCTGCTCGCCATCGCGGAGGCCGTTCCGGGAACCGAAGCGGAGCTCGCGCGCATCTCAGGGGTGGGAGGACGCAAGCTCGACTCGTTCGGTGCCGACGTCCTCGCTCTGTGCGCAGGCACCTACGTGACGTCGGAAGACGCGTCCCAGGACGCGTCCGAAGAATCTCGCGAAAAATAGTTTGCGCACGCGGACGGCATACCCATAGCCTTCCGAGCACGGAGACAACGGCTCTTCCGGGAGCTGGCGGATCCGTGCTGTACTGAACCAGCTGCACTGAACTTAAAAGCCCGGATCTGTTCCCACAGGTCCCCGAAGACGCCGAGAGGAGGCGAGACCAATGATCAGCTTCAAGACCAGCAACAAAATGACCGATCGCCCGGTCATCGCCGCCCGTCCGCTCGGCTTCTCCTTCGTCTCGCTCCGGGGCACCGGTCTGTCCATGTCCGGCGCCGGTTTCGCTCCGATCAACGGCTCCGCCCTGATCAACGAAACCTCCCTGATCAATGAGCGAGCGACCAAGGCGTCCGCGGTAAAGGCAGCAGCAGCGGCACAGGCCCAGGCCTATGCCCTTGCGGCGACGACCAACGGCGCCGGATCCGTCAGCACGCAGCACCAGCACCAGACGATGTGGGCCTTCCGTGGGCTCGAACCCTGGAGAGATCCAGCCTGATCGGCATGATCAGGTCGGCACCTTCCAGGGCCGCGGAACCCACACCGGGATCCGCGGCCCTTTTGTTTGCCCCCTCACCGAGGGGAACCAGCCCGGCCACGAGCCGGAAGACAGACGAGGAAAGAGACACCGTGCAACTCAAGGCACACACCCCGTCAGTAGCGACCGACCTGATCCCCCCGCCCGTCCCCACGGAGGACACCTTGACCCCCCTCACCGCCCTGACCGACCTCGACGACGCGATCGAGAACCTGGGCACCCCCGTCCCCTGCCGCAGCTACGACCCGGAGGTCTTCTTCGCCGAGTCGCCCGCGGACGTGGAGTACGCCAAGTCGCTCTGCCGCACCTGCCCGCTGCGTGAGGCCTGCCTCGCCGGCGCGATGGACCGCCGCGAGCCGTGGGGCGTCTGGGGAGGAGAGCTCTTCGTCCAGGGCGTCGTGGTGGCCCGCAAGCGGCCCCGTGGCCGTCCGCGCAAGAACCCGGTCGCCGCATGAACGTCTTCGGCACCATCGACCGCCCCACCACGCACGACCCCAAGAAGCAGGATCCGACGATGCACCGCCCCACCGCCGAGCTCTTCGGCCCCGAAGCCCCCACCCGTGACGCCTTCAGCGCGATCGCCTCGCGCCAGAACAGGAACCTCGAAATGCAACTCATCCCAGAAGCCCTGGCCCGTGCCCATATGCACGAGCGACTGAGGGAGGCCGAGTCCGAACGCAGGGCCACTCGGCTGGCCGCCGCCCGGCGCATGCAGCGCCGCGCCGAGCGCGCCTCGATGCGCGCCCGCCGGGCCCTGGCCATGGCGGTCATGCACTGACCGCCCCACCCTCGCACCACCCCCCGCGGGGCCGGATCCGAACGGACCGGCCCCGCGGGGCATTGGGTGCGTTGTGCCCTCCCGGCCCCTTCGCGGGGATATCGTCGGGGAGTGGACCAGAAGACGCATGAATCAGTGCAGTTGGACCCTGAGGCCACCGAGACCGACGAGACCATCGCCTGCGCTCGCTGTGGCACCCCCGCCGACGGTGCGCCGCCGACCTGGACCTGCTCCTTCGAGAACGGCAGCCGCCGCTACTTCTGCGACGACTGCGCCCGCGCCAACATCAGATCGATTGAAGGCCGCCTCGACTCCTCCTGGTGGTGAGGCCGGGCCCCGGCCCCGTCAGGCAGGCGTCTCCCGGCTCTCCTCCGGCACGCCACCGCCCGCCGCCGCGAAGCCGGGCACCCACGCCTCCATCTCCTCGCGCAGCCGCACGGTCGCCCCGAGCTGGCACAGCACCCCGATGGTGCTCATCGTCACGCGGTGTATCAGCAGATACGCCGGCGGCAGATTGAGCTGGCGGGCGAGCTGGTACGCGGGGGAGCGGGGGTCGGCGATCCGCGTCGCCTGGGCGCGCATCCAGCCCCGGGTGAAGGTGAACTCGGCCGCCTGCGCCGGTTCGATGATCGGCAGCAGATAGTCGAGCACGGCTCCCGGATCCAGCTCGATCTCCGGCTTGACGAACCCCTCGTCCCGCAGCAGCTCGTGGACCGCCTCGGCCTGCCCGTCCAGCGTCAGCCGCAGCGCGGTGCCGATCTCCGGCGGGAGGCCCTGCGGCAGCCGGTCGACCGTGCCGAAGTCCAGCACGCCCAGCCGCCACTTCTCCGGCGGGCCGTCGGGGTCGTCCCCGGTGAGCAGCCGGAAATTGCCCGGATGCGGGTCGGCGTGCAGCAGCCCGGTGCGCGCCGCGCCCGAGAAGAGGAAGCGCGCCAGCAACTGGCCGGCCCGGTCCCGCTGCTCCTGGGTGCCCTCCGCTATCACCTCGGACAGTGGCAGCCCTTCCATCCACTCGGTGACCAGCACCTGATCGCTCTGGTGCACCACCGCCGGCACCACCACGTCCGGATCACCCGCGAACTCCTGCGCGTGGGCGTCCTGGGCCCGTGCCTCCAGGGCGTAGTCCAGCTCTTCGGAGACCCGGTCGCGCAGTTCGGAGATCAGCGGCTTGATGTCCATGCCCGGCACCAGCGGACCCAGCAGTCTCGCGAACCGCCCCAGCTGGGTGAGGTCCGACAGCAACGCCTCGCCCGCCCCCGGATACTGCACCTTGACCGCGACCTGCCGGCCGTCGTGCCACACCGCCCGGTGCACCTGCCCGATCGAGGCGGCCGCCGCCGGGCGGTCGTCGAACTCCTCGAACAGATCCCGCCAGTCCGCGCCGAGCCGCTCCGCCAGGGCCGCGTGCACCGTCTTCACCGGCATGGGAGGGGCGGCTTCCTGAAGCTTGGTCAGGGCGGCCCGGTAGGGCCCGGCGATCTGCTCGGGAAGCGCCGACTCGAAGACCGACAGGGCCTGGCCCAGCTTCATCGCACCCCCCTTGAGCTGCCCGAGCGTCGCGAAGAGCTGCTCGGCGGTGCGCTGCTGCAGCTCCGTCGCGATGAGCTCCGCCGGCCGGCCCCCGATGCGCTTGCCGAGCCCCAGGGCCGTGCGCCCCGCGAACCCCAGTGGCAGCGCGGCCAACTTGGCGGTGCGCGTTACCGCCTTGCGGGGTAGATCAGACATTCGCCCCTCCAACTAGCTGAACAGCCACGCCGCGGACGGCGGTTACCTGCTCATTGTCCCGTGCGGTGCCCCCGTGGCCGCGGCATACCCGGGATCCGGGGAACGCGCCGCGCCGCAGGGGCATCGCGGATGCGGCTCGACGGGCCGCGGGGACCAGGCCGGACCGGGCAGAGCCAGCTCCAGCCGCACCCCCGCGCTCGCCGGGGACCCACCGTCGAGGAAGGCCAGTGCCCGCGCCACGGTCAGCCCCGCCACAACCGTGGCCAGTGCCATGTCGCACGACGGTACCCCCGAGCCGCGGCCGGACCTCCACTGGGCGAGCATCCGCGGCCAGGCGGGGTCGCGGCCGGCCCGCCCCAGCTCGATGCAGCCCGCGCACGCCGTCCCGCCGGGGAGCACCAACGGGCCCACCAGGCCGGTGGCTTCCAGGACCCCCGCATACAGGTGCGGGATGCCCGAGGCGAGCAAGTCCTGCGCGGCGCCGGGGTCGGGTGCGTAGGCCGCGAGCCCGTCACGCGGGGCGAAGACCACCAGTGCCAGCGGCGGCTCCGGCTCACCGCCCTGCCGGGGCCTGCGGCGCACCCACGGCGCCGCCGCCCGCACGGCCCGCCGCGCCGCGGTCTCCCGCCGCTCCCCGGCCCGCGCGGGGTCCAGCCCGCCGGGCCCCGCGTCCCAGGGCTCCACGCAGCCGCCGTCCATCACGTCGACCACGCCCACCCCCGAGGCCGACAGCAGCGCCGCGACGGCCGTGCCCACCCGCCCGGCCCCCCGCACTTGCACCCGCATGGCCCGCCGCGCCGCCATGAGCCGCATCGCCTCGCCCGGCCCCGGGTGCAGCACGGAGAGCGACGCCAGGTCGGGCCGCAGCCGGTCCAGTGCCGGCCCCGTCTCCCGCAGGGCGGCCGCGGCCTCCCCACCGCCGCGCGCATCATCGAGCAGCCCGGCCGCGGAGAGCCGCTCCACCAAGGCGTCCGCCCGCCCCTCCGGCAGCCCCACGGCTCTCGCCTCCTCGCGCAGGAGCGGCATTCCGCGCGTGCCGTCGAGCAGGGTCAGGAAGCTGCCCGTGGCCGTGTCCACCGGACCCACCGCCACGGCGTGGGCCGGGGCCACCCCGAACTGGACGGTGTCGCGATTGCGCCAGCTGCGCCGCAGCGCGGGCTTGAGCATGGGATGAGCGGTGGTCTTCCGGACGGCGGTCTTCTGCATGGTCCCCCCTCGGTCGGCACGGTCCTGCCCTCGAGCGACTCCAGCATGGACCGTCCGCGCGATCACCGTACGAAGTTATCCACACGCACGGTGTGATGGTCGTACAAGTCCGGCCCCCGCGGGGTCTTTGCCTCCGACAAGGAGTGATGGGCGGGACTTCACGAGCCGCCAGCCGGTAACGTCGGGGCCGTGCCCGTCGACCCTCTGCACAGTGCCGCACGACCGCCGCGCAGCGCTCCCAGCCCGCTCACCGGCGGCGGCGAGCCCGGAGCGGTCGAGGTCCGGCGGAGCGCGCGCCGCCGCAGGACGGTCTCCGCGTACCGCGAGGGGGACCGCACCGTCGTCCTCATCCCCGCCCGCATGTCGGAGGCCGAGGAGCAGCGCTGGGTGACGGTGATGCTCGACAGGCTCGCCGCGCAGGAGAACAAGCGGATGCTCGGCGACGCCGAGCTCGCCGAGCGCGCCGCCCGCCTGTCCGGCCAGTACCTGGGCGGCCGGGCCCGTCCCGCGACCGTCCGCTGGGTCACCAACCAGAACACCCGCTGGGGCTCGTGCACCCCTGCGGAAGGCAGCATCCGCCTCTCGCACCGGCTGCAGGGGATGCCCGAGTACGTCCTCGACTACGTCCTCCTGCACGAGCTGGCACACCTGCTCGTCCCCGGCCACGGCCCCGGCTTCTGGCGGCTCCTCGACGCCTACCCGCGCACCGAGCGCGCCCGCGGCTACCTCGAAGGCGTCGTGGCCGCCGACCGGCTGCCGCACCTGCCCGCAGCGCGCGGCGAATGAGCCGGGCCCGGCGCCGGCGGGCCCCGGAGGGGGACACGGCCGGTCCGGAGTCGGATGAACCAGTCCTCAGCCGTTAGCCTGACGCAACGCATTCATCACACGTTTTCATCGCACGTTCGGATGGGGGACGGTCGTTACGCATGGCCAGGGAATTCCAGCGCGGCCACAAGGCCAAGATCAGTGACCTGACGGCGGGGACCGATCTGTACGTGGGAGTGCAGATCGCAGGTCCCGGCCTGACCTTCGACATCAGCTGTTTCGGCCTCGACGCCGCGGAGCGGCTCTCGGACGACCGGTACTTCGTCTTCTTCAACCAGCCCAAGTCGCCCGAAGGCGCCATCCAGCAGCTCGGGGCGCAGGCCGGTGACACGGAGTCCTTCCGCGTCACCCTCGACCAGATCCCCGCGCACGTCCAGCGGCTGTCCTTCACGGCCACCCTCGACGGCG
The DNA here is from genome assembly GCF_051386455.1 of Streptomyces sp. URMC 124. Classification (NCBI taxonomy): domain Bacteria; kingdom Bacillati; phylum Actinomycetota; class Actinomycetes; order Kitasatosporales; family Streptomycetaceae; genus Streptomyces; species Streptomyces sp. URMC 124. Next base: position 365 of record NZ_JBPQTS010000122.1, on the reverse strand, counting down.
CGGGCCAGATGTCGCAGGTCGCTCCCGGTTACCTCCGCATCGTGGCCGGCGGCGAAGAAGTCGCGCGCTACTCCTTCACCGGGACCGAATTCAGCACCGAACGCGCGGTGATGCTCGGCGACCTCTACCTGAAGGACGTCTGGCGCTTCGCCGCCGTCGGCCAGGGCTTCGACGGCGGGCTGGAGGCACTGCTCCGGCACTTCGGCGGCGAGGTGCTCGAAGAGGAGCCCCAGCCCGAGGCGCAGGCCCCGGCCGCTCCCGCGCCCGCCGCGGCGCCCGCCTTCGCCCCTCCGCAGCAGGCGGGCCCGCCTCCGGCCTTCGCCGCGCCCGGTGCGCAGGCCCCCGCCCCCGTACCGCCCCAGGCC
>NZ_JBPQTS010000121.1:0-23782 GCF_051386455.1 Streptomyces sp. URMC 124 | reverse complement strand
CCCCAGAGCCCTCGCTTCTCGCCCCAGACCTCTCGCCCCTCGCCCCACCCACAGCCTCAAGGCGGGCCACCACATGACGACCTCGATCGCAGCTGTTCACGGCGTCCTTGCCGCCTACCGCCACACCCAGCAGGCCATCACCGACACCATTGCCGGACTCTGCCTGCGCCCGGGGGACGACCGCCGCGTCCTGGACCGCCTCCACGCCCGTACGACCGTCCGCACCCGCCACACGGTCCTGCCTTTGGAGCAGTACGCCCGACTGGACGACTTCAGCGCCACCAACGACGTCTTCATCCGTGCCGCCACCGACCTGGGCGCCCAGGCGATACGCGGCGCCCTGCGCGCGGCGGGGCTCCGGCCCACCGACATCGACACGCTGCTGTTCACCTCCGTCACCGGGATCGCCACCCCCTCGATCGACGCCCGGCTCGTCACCCGGCTCGGTCTGCGTGAGGACGTCAAACGGCTGCCGGTCTTCGGGCTCGGCTGTGTCGCGGGCGCCGCCGGAATCGCCCGCTTGCACGACTACCTGCGCGGGTGGCCCGACCACGTCGCCGTGCTGCTCTCTGTCGAACTGTGCTCCCTCACGTTCCAGCGCGACGATCCCTCGACGGCCAACCTCGTCGCTACGGGGCTGTTCGGCGACGGCGCCGCCGCCGTCGTCGCCTGCGGCTCCCGACACCGCCGCCCCCGCCCGTCCGCACCGGTGGTGGTGGCCACCCGCAGCCGCCTCTATCCCGACACCGAACGCGCCATGGGCTGGGAGATCGGCGCCTCCGGCTTCCGGGTGGTCCTCGATCCGGCGGTCCCGGACGTCGTCCGCCGCCACCTCGCCGACGACGTCCACAACTTCCTCGGCGAACACGGCCTCAAGCCCAAGGACATCGCCGCCTGGGTGTGCCATCCCGGCGGCCCGAAAATCCTCCAAGCCGTCACCGACTCGCTCGACCTCGCCGAGGAGGCGCTCACACTCACCCGGCGCCACCTCGAAGACGTCGGCAATTTGTCCTCCTCTTCGGTACTCCACGTCCTGCGCGACACCCTCGCCGAACGCCGGCCGCCCCCCGGCTCCCCAGGACTCCTTCTGGCCATGGGCCCCGGCTTCTGCTCCGAACTCGTCCTCCTGCGCTGGTAGGCAACGACACATGACCTGGTACACCGCTCTCGTCCTCGCCGTCGTGGCCGAACGCCTCGCCGAACTGCTTCTTGCACGCCGCAACGCCCGCTGGAGCCGCGCCCGCGGCGCTACCCCGGCCGACGGCCGCCATTACCCGCTGATGGTCACCCTGCACGCCGGGCTCCTAGCAGCCTGCCTGCTGGAAACCTCCCTGGCCGGCAGGCCGTTCCCACCCGTCCTCGGCTGGGTCATGCTGGGTGTCCTCGCAGCAGCTCAGGCGCTGCGCTGGTGGTGCGTCCACGCACTGGGCCGGCAATGGAACACCCGGGTCATCGTCGTCCCCGGCCTCCCCCTCGTGACCAGCGGCCCCTACCGGTGGCTGCGTCACCCCAACTACGTGGCCGTGGCGGCCGAAGGTCTGGCGCTGCCCCTGGTCCACGGGGCATGGGTGACCGCACTCGCCTTCACCGTCCTCAACACCTGGCTACTGACCGTGCGCATCCGCTGCGAGGAGGCCGCCCTGACCGCCGCGGCCCCTGGCGCCCCGGCTGCCGCCCCCTCTGCCCCCGTCGCTCCACGCCCGTGATCGACGTCCTGGTGGCGGGCGGCGGGCCGGCCGGACTCGCCGCCGCGATCCACGCGGCCCTCGCCGGCCTGGAAGCCGTAGTGCTCGAACCCCGCCAGGTCCCCGTGGACAAGGCCTGCGGGGAAGGCATCATGCCCACCGGCGTCGCGGAGCTTCGCTCCCTCGGCATCGAAGTGCCCGGACACGCGCTGCGCGGCATCCGGTACGTCGACGGCTTGTGCAGCTCCGAGGCACGGTTCTCCCACCGGCACGGGCTCGGTGTACGGCGCACCACCTTGCACGCCGCCTTGCACCGGCGGGCGAGCGACCTCGGGGTGAGGTTCGTGCCGGACCGGGCCGGCACGGTCGACCAGGGCTCCGACAGCGTGAGCACCTCGGGCCTGACAGCCCGATGGCTGATTGCCGCGGACGGCCTGCACTCACCCCTGCGCCGTGGCCTGGGCCTGGAACTGCCCGCCACCGGCCTGGCCCGCTACGGCCTGCGCCGTCACTACCGCACCCCGCCCTGGACGGACTTCGTGGAAGTCCACTGGTCGCCGCACGGCGAGGCCTACGTCACCCCCGTCGCGGAGGACCTGGTCGGCGTGGCCGTGCTGAGCCACGAACGCGGCGGCTACGAAAGTCACCTGAGTGCCTTCCCCGCCCTGACGCCTCTGCTGAGCGGACCCACCGACAGTACGGTCCGCGGTGCCGGGCCCCTGCGACAGCGAGTACGGCGCAGAGTGGCCGGACGCGTCCTGCTCGTCGGGGACGCCGCGGGCTACGTGGACGCGCTGACCGGCGAAGGCATCGCCCTCGCCCTGGCCACCGCCCGCACCGCCGTCCACTGCCTGGCCACCGACCGACCGCACGCCTACGAAGCGGCCTGGGCCCGCCAGACCAGACGCCACAGGCTACTCACCGAAGCCCTGCTGCGTGCCCGCCGACACCCCACCACCGCCCGCCTGATCGTCCCGATGGCCCGCCGCCTGCCGCGAGTCTTCACCGCCGCTGTCCACGCCCTGCAGTAACCGCGCCCCCGGAAAACTTTCGCGGACAATGCTCCATCAGCTATGCCCTCTGCCTCCTGCCGTGCGCTCACCAGCCTGGCACGAAGCGGGAGTGCCCTTAGCTCCGCCGCCCTGTCCGGCGGAGTCGGAGCGCCTGGCCGGAGCGGCCCACGAGGATGACAACAAGGAGGCGGCCCGGGAAAGCGGGGGGGCACATACCTGTGCGGCCTTACCCCAGCTGACGCCCTTCGGAACAGAGAGAGGCGCGGCGAGTTCGATGGCTCAGGTCATGGGGTTGTTCGTGGCCAACGTGGCCAACGTGGCCGATGACCGCGGTCGCGTCGCGCAGGGAAGGGTCCGTCGCCAGGGAGACCGAGCGGGCCGGCCTGGAAACACCATTGTGTTCCCTCTTTCAGGGGAAACGGGTATGGGATTTCTTTGATGCGTATGTCTTTCGGTAACGGCTTGTGATGCGACGTCCCCATGTCACCGGCCCGTGAAAGGGAGCCTCCCGTGCCCGTGCCCACCGTGATCGACCACAAGGCCCGCACCTACAGCCTCGCGCACGCCTACTGGCTGGCCCAGGCAGCCGACCTCTCCTACAAGGACGAGGCCACCATCGAGAAGCAGGCGCGGAACTGGGGCTTCGAACGGGTACGGCACCACAGGACGCGGTTCACACCGCCCTTCCCGCTGGAGGACACCCAGGCCTTCACGATGGCCAGCGACGACATGATCATCACGGCCTTCCGGGGCACTGAACCCCAGCAGATCCGCGACTGGCTCTCCGACGCGACAACCCCGCCCTGGCCGGGCCCCGCGAAGACGGGCTACGTCCATTACGGCTTCGGCCAGGCCCTCGAATCCATCTTCCCGGAGGTGAAGAAAACCCTCCACGAGTACCGGACGAACGGTCAGACCGTGTGGTTCACCGGTCACAGCCTGGGCGGCGCGCTGGCCATGCTCGCCGGCGCGCGGCTGTACCTGGAGGAACCGAAACTGCTGGCCGACGGCGTCTACACCTACGGCCAGCCGCGCACCTGCGACCGGTTGCTGGCCGCCGCGTGCAACAAGGGCTTCAAACAGCGCCTCTTCCGGTTCGTGAACAACAACGACATCGTGCCGCAGCTACCGCCCGAGCCGGCGTACACCCACGCGGAGACCTTGCGGTACATCGACTCCGCCGGAAAGGTCCACGACACCATGTCGCTCTTCGGCGGCCTAGCCGACCGGGCGAAGGGCCTCACGGCGGACGCATTCGCACCCGCGAGCGACGGCGTGCGCGATCACTCGATCCGCAAGTACGTCGCCGCGCTGGAGAAGAACCTGACCTGACCGCCGGTTCGCAGCGACAGTTCGACGGGGGAGCGCCTGCGGTGCGGGCGGCACGGCAGGCGCTCCCGAGTCGAGGGCGTCGTGGCCTGGCCGGTGACGTACGAGGTGCGGCGGGCCCAGAATCGGGCGTGCCGGGTCGGGGCCCCGGGCCCTCATCGGCGCGTCCGGGCCCGGGGCGGCGAACACCTGGACGGCCTCCGCGGCACCCGCAGCCAGCCAGTCCGGATACCGGTCGGGTTCCTCGGGCAGGTGCACTCCCGGCGCCTGCGATACGGAGACCACTCGGCTGTTGCGGGCCCGTCGCCTGGCATTCGATAACGAGCCCGGTGTTACCGCCCGCTCTTCGATCCAGGCGGCGGGCCTTCACCGGGCCCCGATACGGGTGGTCGGCCCCGGGCTGCAGGAGGGGGCGGTCGGCTGGGGGCGAACGGCTGACATGCCGATGGTCATGTCGTCACCGACATCGCCGCTGTCGGGCGACCAGGTGCGGATCACCATCACTGTCCGCGGCGTCGGCCTCGTCCGCCGGCCCGTGGCACTGACGGCAACTTCAAGGTGCTGGTGCGTTAAGAGGCCGACGGAGTGTCACCGCCGGTACATAGGTGGCCGAGCACTGCTCGCTGACCTATACGCTCGCACGGACCGACTTGGTCAATCATGCCCTGGACTGACGGTTCCGGCGGGCGCATGGGCCCGTGGAGCGGTGCAGGCCCCCACCAACCACTGCCTCAGTGGGGCACGCCCAGGTGACGACCGCGGCACGGTCATCACCGCCGACGTCCACATCGGCTCGCACGACCTGCCGGGCCGGTTCGACGTGGACATCAGCAACGCCCCTGAGGGGTACGGCACCTGGCGCCGGGTCACTAGCACCTCCACCCGTATGAACACCGGTTGCTCGGTGGACGCGACACCGTCACGACCACGGTGCCTACCGCCGAGCTCAACCTCTACCGCGCCGATCCCTACCCCCGGCCCTGGCCCTGGCCGGCCGGCACAGGCACCGGCCAGGCGAGTCGGCTGACGGCGCAGGCAGGACAGTCAGGGCGACGACGGCGCGGCTGATGCGTCTTCAGGTCGGGTCGCTACTCGCATTCCGCCCGATCGCGGGCACCCCGTACGTGACGGGTGCCTCCACCGCGCGTTCGGTCTTGGCCCAGTGTCTGCGCCGGGTGGTGATCTGCCACAACGCCCGCCAACCGGCCGCGAAAGCAAGGTAGACGCACACCATGACGACGGGAGACCAGCAGACGGCCTTCCAGACCGGCAGGTCGTCGGTACGGCGCCAGTAGAGCAACGCCGAAGCCAGAAAGGCGGTGAAGGACAGCGACTGCAGGACCAGGAGGTTCAGCCACACCGGGCCGGACACGAGGCGAGGCATTCCGCCGCCGCCCCCGCACAGCACGCGGAGGAGCACGTAGTGCTGGACGACCGAGGCGGGCAGGGTCACGAGGTACGGGCTGAGCAGATAGCCGGTGAGTTCAACGCGGCCCGGGAGGCCGACAGCGGGCCGCGCCCAGAGTTCCGGCAGGCGTCTGATGGCGCTCATGTGGCCGTGGTACCAGCGGGTGCGCTGACGCAGCAGGCGGCGTGGACTGGTCAGTCCCTGCTGCGAGACGAAGGCCGTGGTCGTGGAGGTGACCATCCAGCCCCGGGCGGCGAGGCTGATGCCCAGGTCGAGGTCTTCGGTCAGGGAGTCCGACCAGGGGCGCGGCCCGACGCTGTCGAGGGCGGAGAGCCGGCTGAACTGCCCGTTGCCGCCCATGCTCACCGTGCCGGTGGCGATCCGGCCGAACTGCGTCAGCGCGCTCAGGGCCCAGAACTCGAAATCCTGCAACCGCAGTGCCCAGCGATGTCTGCCGCGGATGCGCACCGCCAGCTGCACCCCGCCCACCGCCGGGTCCGCGAACCGCTCCGTCACCCGGCTTGCGGCGCCCGGCGTCATCCGGCCGTCGGCGTCCAGCACACATACCAGCACCCGGCCCGTATCCAAACGTTCCTTCCCGGCTTGCTTGCGAACCGTGCGCAGTCCGGCGTTGAGAGCGGCGCCCTTGCCCTGCCGGGCGTCGGGTAGCGTCCTGCGCACCAGGGCGACACGGTCGCCGCCAACGGCACGCACGATGCGGGCGGTCCCGTCGTTGCTGCCGTCGTCGACGACGACGATGCGCACGCCCGGCTGACCGTCGAGCAGGCAGCGCAGCGTATTGGCGATGACATGTTCTTCGTTCAGACAGGGAACGAGGACGAAGACGCTCCAGCCGGTGGGAAGAGCGACGGGCCGCTGCTGGTGCGCCGGACACAGCTGCCCGCGCAGGGAACCGTCGGTGCGGCGGGCGAGGACGATGCCCAGGGCGAGGAGCGAGATGTTGTAGACGCCCGTGAACACGGCGATGCAGACGGCGGCGTACTGGGCGATCTTGTCCAGTGCAGCCACGGAAGCCTCCTTGTGGGTGCCGCCCGGACTTTGGAGCGCGACCTCGCGAACGGCACCACTTTCGTCGCTCTTGCCCGATCTTTGGGCTACCCAGGTGAGATGCTGGATTCACCCAGGTAGGTCCCGCTTCGGGGGTTCACGGAAGCCACCGACGCACTCGGACACCACCCAGCGCACTCGGACACCACCCGGCGCACGATGCGCGCCACGGCACGACGGCCTTGCTGCGTATCCGATGACGCCACCAGCCGTACGAATGAACAAGCCAAAGGCCGGCTGAGCGCGGCACCCCGACCGAAACCGAGCAAGGGCTCTCCACCCGACCCCGGCTATAGGCGCCCGGTGGTCCCGGCCAGGCTGCTTGCCTTACCGAGGCACAGCGCGACGGCTCCCCGGGTGGTCGTTGCCGGTCTCCGCACGCCCTTGGCGGTGCACCGCCGGAACAGACTCGGCATGCGTATCGCAGAGGTCGTTGCAGTGCTGCCGAGCATGACCGAGTTGCCTCGGTTCCAGGCTGATCCCTCGTCTCGGGAGACCCCGGCGTGGAGTTCGGCACAAGGCGTGCGGAGCCTGCCGTCGACGCCTACTCCATCGACGGCCGGTTGTTCTGCGTCGGGGCTGACGCGGTCCGCGGATCCCAAGCGCCGCGCCGGGGCCAGCAATTGACCGCTTGTGTCCCCGGCCGGCCTGGAACGGTTCTTCTTGCGCGCCTCACGGGCGTGGGGTGCTCGAGGTGCCCTGCAGTCCGCGGGGGAAGCCGGAGTCGACGGGCTCGGTCTGGTAGCGCGGGTGCACGAGGCCGTCAGCGGCGTGGTGACCCGGCCGGTCATGGTGGGCAGGACCTGGGCCGACCGGTGACCGGCGACTGGGAAGGTGCGATCCCGGAGTGCGAAAGGGCGGGCCGCCTGTGGACCAACTCCCAGTAAATGGAATACTAGCTTCCGATTGGCCATCAAACACACGGGGGCGGCTGGCAACCTCCTCTCTAGGCGGTCCGCTTCTCGTGGCAAGCATCCGAGACAATGCAGGGGTCTGGCCTGCGGGATTCACGGCGCGTCGAAGCATCTCGGCCCGTAAGGCCGTCGCGGGGAATGCCGGAGCGGAAATTTGAGGCGAGGTCCTGCTCACCCTCGTCCGGCTGGGTCTGGCCGCACCGCGTCAGCTCCACCAGCTCTTGCTCCTGCACCAGGAGGGCACCGACTATGTCCGCCGCGTGCGCGCAACCTCTAGGCTGAGTCCCCGCTCTGCCGAGCCGTACGCACCCAGCCGCAGCAGAACTACTGGTGCTGCAAGCCGGGCTAGCTGAGGCTGCCGCCTACCGGCAACCGGCCGGGCCAGCGGCCGCCGTGCGGTGGCCAAGACCGGGTTGCGTGGGCACGCCTTCGCGCGGCCAACACCCTCATTGCCTTCCACTGATTCGGTGCCGCGGACGCGGGCTCGGGCGACTAGCAGCTCGAAGTCGCTCACCCCACACCTGGCGGTGCCCTGACACCCGACGCCGGGGTCCTGCTCGCCAACGGCCGCACCGCACGCGTAGAACTCGACCGCACCAGTCCTACGCCCGCCTGCTCGCCAAGCTCGAGGCGCCGGGGCGTGTTCCCGCACCGCAACGGCGGCCGAGCTCGCGCCAATGACGGAGGTGCGTAGGCGGGAGCGATCGACGGTGCTGTTGCCGGAGTTGTCCCGCCGAGCTGACGGGGCGGCGGGGTTGACGTTGCAGGATTGCGCGAAGTGCCGGAGGCGCCGGAGAGGTGTGCCCCGGCTGCGCCGCTCGACGCCTACCAACTGCTGGAACGGGCGGAGACTGCCGAGAGGATGGCGGCCCGGCTCGGGAGCTGTCACCGCGAGCTGTTCGTTGTCGAATCCCCTCGACGAGTCCCGCGGTTGTCTGTCGGGAGTTGTTGGGCAGCGGCGTCGGGTGTTCGCAGGGCCCAGATGCCCGCCGACTCGCTGCCCTCCGCCACGATCACGCAGCCCTCGGTGAAGTACGCAGCGGACACGGAGCAGTCTTCGCTCTCGATGAACACCGAGCCTGCCGAAGCGAACCATCAGCCCCTGCTGGCGCGTTATCCGGAGCGCCAGTGTCGGTGATTTCCGCCACAATTCAAACCGAATGGCGAATTGTTTCGCTAGCGAGTTCGAATCGTGAAGGACGGTACCCCTGGCCGATGTGGGCATAGGCAGCCGGCTATTTTGCCCAGAAGTTGCACGGGTGAAACATCGACACGTCAAGAGTCGCCGCGCTTAATTTCGGCGGTCGCTGAGTGTGTCATTTGTTGCCGTTGTGTATTTCGGTGATTGTCGAGCGTGCCATTTCGCCCCGAATTGCGATCTCACCCACCATGGCACCGCCGCCGCGTAGGGCGAGCAGATGAGCAGGTCAGGAGCCTTCTCCTCTCATGACGAGAGGCGTCTTCCTCTTTAAGCTCGTCGTGCTGAAGCCACGGTCCGATCCCACTGTAGGGATGGGCCCGCTCCCCTTAATAGGGCAAGTTCGAGTCCGACATGGAGGGTTGATGGAAAACCAGGACGAGCGGAGGTCTCTGCGTCGGCGGTGGGGAATCCCATTCCTCCGGCGGTGGGCTCAAGCCGCGGCCGCAGCAGTTTCTGCGGTCGCAAACCTAATGACGATCTACGACAGGTGGCCCCGATAGGGGCTTAGCCTATGTCTCAACTGCTCGGTGATCATGACCTTGTCTCGGTCTTGCCAGGCCAAGGTTGACAGAGGGCGGGCTGGTTGCCCGCTGTCTCATGAGACATGGAAATGGTAGAGGCCGACTGATGAAACGGCCCAGCGCGAGTGGCGGCCCCTGCCCGGTGGGGTCGGCTGAAGCCGTTCCTCCGTGAGTGGGTGTTCAAGTGAGGAGTTCGGTGAGCTGGGTCATCTCGGTGAGTGGGTCGGCTACTGGTTGGATGAGGAGTTCATCGACGCCTGCCTGTTCCAGGGTGGTGATGCGGGCGCGGAGGTCGTCGCGGGTGCCAATGAGGGCCATGCTGTTCATCAGTGAGGGCAGGACCAGGTCCCGGTCCTGTGGTGCGATGCGTCCGAGGTAGTTGGGGTAGAGCTTGGTGTACCGGTCCGGGGCGGTAGCGGTGGTGCCACGCCGGTCGAGGAGTTGCCGTGCCGCTTCGCGTTGGCCGGGGCTGAGTTGCCTGGCGAAGGCGGGTGTGTCGGCGGCGTAGTCCAGCAGTGACAGGACGAGGTGACCTGTGGCATCCCGGGCCGCGTCGCTGTCAAAGTCCTCGTTGCCGTGCAGCAGGTGGAGCGCGGTGACCACGTAGGAGTCCTTGTGGGAGCCGGGGCCGCGGAGCGCGCCGTGGGCGGCGTGGCGGCGGGCGTCGTGCAGCGCGTGCCAGGCGGTGGGGTCGAGCAGACCGAAGGAGATGAGGCCGGCGCCGCGTCGGCCGGCGACGGCGGCGGCTTTGGGCCCGAGCGCGGCCACGACGAACTCGATCGGATCGGTGGTGTTCACGTGCGCCCCGGTGTGGAGGAACCGGATGTCGCGGACCCGGTCTCCTTCCCGGTAACAGGTCGAGCGCCCGGCGCATAGATCCTGCAGCGCCGCGGTGAAGTTCTCCAGTTCAGTGGTCGTGGCCGGCTGCATGCCCAGGGTGCGCCGGGCGGTGTTCCCGGTGCCGACCCCGCAGATGATCCGGCCCGGTGCCAGAGCGTTGAGGCTGGCGAGAGCGCTCGCTGCGGCCGGGGCCGAGCGCAACGCCGGTGAGGTCACGCCGATACCGAGCCGGATGCGACGGGTGGCCTTCGCACACAGGCTCAAGGCGACGAAGGGGTCACCATGGACCATCGGGGTGTCGTTGACCCAGAAACTGCGCAAGCCCAGCTCCTCGGCCTGTACGGCCAGATCCTCCACACCCGGCTGCGCGGCGACCACGACACCTGCACGCATCAAACCTCCCAAGTACGAGGACCGGATCGAGCTTGCTCATGCTGGCAGGTCCCAGGGCCGAAGCCCATGGCCGTGACGCGGTTGGCGGAACCACCAGCCCGGCATGGAGGCGGCCTGCTTGCTGAGCGTCGGCTCCAGCTGGCCTCACCGGATGGGTGCAGCCGCTCGTGCCGGGGCTGCTTCGTAACGTCATTGATCTTCACGGATCGGGTCTGTTCGGGCCGTCACACGGGGGTCGATCGACCGGCGCCGAAGCCAGGGCGCTGACCACACCACGAGCTGGCGGTGGGGGCGCCGGTTGTAGGTGGAAGCGGCGTGAACTCGCGTGGCGTGCCGCGTCGGCGATGTCGCGCGCGCGGGACGGGCGGCAGGCCGACGGCGGGGAGCTCCACCGGTACACCCGCCTGGTCAGCGAGATCGTTGAGGCGGTGTTCCGGGGGCACGCCTGATCGAGAGGTAGGGCGCGTTCTCGAACGGTCGGAGAAGGGGGCGTGGGAGCCCACCGTGATCGGTGAGCGGCTGCGCGCAGCGTCCTCCCGGCGCTGCCGGCGGATCGTGTAGCCAGCCGGTCCGGGCGCCACCTGAGAGCGGCCAGAAGGCGAGCGCCCGCCAGAGCGCGGAACGGTCTGCCCCTCGCCGAGCACAGACGCCACAGGACGGCGCTCCAACGACCTCATCCTGCTGCGAGGCCCTTGCCGGGCCCTGCTTGCCTTGGTTCTGCGCTGCCCATCAGGCACGATGAAGGCGACGTCGAGTGGCGCCGATACACGGCTTGCGGAGGTCGTCTGCTGGACCAGCCCGGTGCCCGGCCGGTTCGACATACGGCACGGGCCCGTACTCCAGTCTCCGGACAAGCGGCTCGGCGGAGCGGAGTCCGCGTTCCTCCGGGTCTCAGCCAACGGGAAGGACCTGCCAGCGCCCGAATCAAGCAGCAGCTGCGGGACGAACCACCCATCGCCACGGCGAGCACCGATCCCCCGGGCGGCACCTGGCTCCTCGGCGCAGCCCTCTCAGCCGCCCACGGCAAGTGGGTGATCCTTCTCGGGGTACCGGGTGTGCTGATCCTCGCCCACATGGTGGTACTTGCCAACCTCGCGGCGTATCTCCGATTCAGCCGCACGGTAGCGCCATTGACCGTGCTCACCGGGAAACCGGAGCTCTACTACACAACAGCGGCCTGGGGGCTCTGAGGGTTTCGCATTCGAGGGCAAGCAGCGCCGAGACCTGTCCGGACCCGGTGGCAGGCGGCCGCGGCGCTTTTGCTGCGAACGTTGCCGTCCGCGTGAACGCCGGCTCAGCAGCGCATCACGCGTGGTCTGGAACGGCGGGAGCAACGACTGCAGGCGACGGATGAGGAGCGTCACCGGCTCCGCGCCGCGGCGTACGCGGCCGCCCGCGAGGTCCGGCGCCCGGCCGCGGCCCTCGACGCCGGGGCGGCAGAGCCCTACTGGCATCAGCCGACTTGGCGGAACCGGCCGCACTCTGAACTCGGCCGGCCCGGCACCCTGTACACCCGGAGCACGCTGCAACTGCTGGAGGCGGCCCGTGCGGCGGTCGCGGCCGCGGTCACCGCCGACCGTGCGGCCCTCGAGGGGCTGGGCCGAGATCGGCGCGGATACTGCAGCACGCCGCTACCGCGGCAGCCGGCGCTGACGCGACGCCAAGGAGTCCGTCACCCCCATCGCCGAGCACCCCGGCGTCGGCCGCCCCACCCTTTACCCGACCCTGGCCGCGTACGAGGAGGGCGCGGTCATGACGGGCCGGACGAGGTCTGTGCGACCTCGGCTTGGCCCGCCGGCCTGTGGGGCACCGCCGTCGGGTGTGCTTTGGCGAGGGTGCAGACGCCGTCCGCACACTGGCGTTTCAGGCGGCCGAGGGAGATGGTCTGCGCCATGCCGATCATCCAGCAGGTGGGGCAGCCGCGGAAGGCAATCAGAGCCAGCGGGGCCGCCAGCAGGGTGGCGGGGCCAGCGACGGGTACCAGAGCGATCGAGGCGATGATCAGGCCGAAGCCGATGGCGCCGCGAGCCAGATGGCGCGGTAGGGAGGTGCTGGCGAAGTTCATGTCGGGCGCGGCCGGCTGTGCGGCGGCCTGGGCCTTCGCGCTCAGTGCGGGTTCTATCGTGTTCGTGACGTTCAGGGTGTTCACGGTCGTGAGACTCCTCCGACTGGTTGGTCGACAGCTTGATCCCGCATCTGACCGGCGGCTTGACCCAGTGGCTGGTCTGTCGCTGCCAGAGAGTGACGCAGTGTTGCGCGTGCTCTGTGCAGCCGGGACTTCATCGCGGCGCTGCTCAGACCGAGCGAATGGGCGACGGTCTTGCCGGGCAGGCCCTGTACGTCCCGCATGATCAGGACCTGCCGCTGGTCACGGGGGAGGGCGCTGACTGCAGCCGCGATGCGCTCCGCCTCCAGCCTGTGCAGCACCGCGTCCTCGGCGGACGGTTCCGCAGCCGCCTCCGGTCCAGCTGTCGCCTCGTCGCTCTGCGAGACGAGCAGCCGGACTTGCCGCAGGCATTCGTTGCGCACGATCCGGAACATCCACGAGGCAAGCGCGCCAGTGGCCCGCAACGTGCCGATCTTCCGATAGAGGATGATCAGCGCCTCCTGCGCCGCGTCCTCCGCGTCCTGCGGTGAGGAACACAGGGATATGGCGAACCTGCGCACATGAGGCTGCGATTCCATGACAACGGTGGTAAGCGAAGTGACGTCGCCGTCCTGAGCGGCCTTGATCAGCCGCTCGTCCGGCCAAGTGAAGCGTTGGTTCATCGAAGACTCCTCCCCGGAAGCCGCTCTACAGGCAGGGTGGGTGCTGGTCAGCGTCGGCTCTTGTAGCGCCGCATCAGGTGCCAGCTGCACGCGCCCACGAGCAGGGCTCCGATCAATACGAGGCTGGTGACCATCATGGGTGGTTCCTTTCGGTTCTGCCGGTCCGTTCGTTCGGCCGGTACACAGACAAGAGGCAGGGAGATCCGAAAAGGATTCACATCCAGCCGAAGTCTCTTGCGAACCCCGCTCCCACAGCCACGGCACACGGGGCGCAAAGCCGACAAACGCGGTGCGCACCGCACCACGTTGTCGAACCGGCCGTTCAGCGGCACACCCGGGGCGGCTGGCGAATGCGGATGGGGCCCGAGCGTCCGGATGTCGGTCGGGCGAGGTGGTTAGGCGTCGCGTCCTGCAGTCGGCTGCCCTCACCGCCCGCTGGTTCTACTGCCTCGCGGTTCATGCCCGGGTGCCCGGGTGGGTCCCTGGCCAGGAATGATGCCTGCCTTCTGCGCGCATGACGCGGACCCACGCCTCGGCTGCCGGCCCCGGCGACCGTGTGTGCCGCCGGTGGGCGGCGGCGAGGCAGGGACGCATCGCCCAGGACCTGGAAGGCATGAGCGGCGTCGGCCGCGGTGGCGATGCCGCCCTCGGTGTGCTGGTGCCGGGACCGCGACTCCACGGCCAGGTCTTCCCTGTCGTCCAGGCTCTGTCTCACGGTCTGGCAGCCATGGGCGAGGACCAAGTGGACCTTCTCCGTGCAGGCGGAGCGGACGGAGGCCACCGTGCCGAGCGGCACAGCCAAGACGCGAACAGGCCCGCCCGCTCGGCGAGCTCCCGCTGCGCGGCCTCCAGCGGTGTCTCGCCCTCGTCAACCAAACCGCCAGGGAGGTCGGTCAGCGCGGCTGTGCAGGTCGCTGCCCGCCGTCGTGCGAGCCACCAGGAGCCAGCTCAGAGGCTCCGGCGCTGTTCGTAAACGGTCAGGGACAGGTCCTTCATGGCGGTAACCGCCTGCTCGGCATAGGTTCCCCGGTCGATGACTTCCAGGGCCGCGGCTGCCGAAAGCCGTACCGGGCGCGGCAGGGCGTCCAAGGCGGCCAGCTGGTAAGCCAGCGTACGGCGAGCCTTCCGCTCCTCCTCGGACACACTATGAGGCACGAGAGGAAAGACCGCGGCCCGGTACGTGGCGATGCTGACCATGACCGTGCCGGCGACCCCCTCTGCGTACCCGTTGACCGCCCCGCCGTCAGGCCGTCCGGCGAGAACATGCCATGACCTGCCGACGGGCAAGGCGCGAACCGATACCCGCCCCCAGGCCCGCCGCTCCAGCAGCCATAACAGCCGTCAGCCAGCCGCCAGGGACAGACCCACGCACAAGCCCCCCAGCATCGCGCAGACCACCAACACCAAGGTGATCAGTAGGTGGATGCGGGCAGCGAGCGGCACAGTCATCTCAGGAGTATGCGCACGGCACCCAGCCGACCCTCATGGAGCGAGGACAGCAGGAGCGCAGCGAAGACGGCTACGTCCTGCTGGTCGGGCGAACTGTGCACTGGGGCCACCGAGCGACAGGTCCGCGACGGCCGGCCCTTCAGCACCCCAGCCGACACTGGAGACCCATACCTCAACGAAGAGGCCCTGCCTATCCTGAGTACTACGCTCCAGAGCGCGTCGGCGCGCTCAGCAACGGCGTCGCCGCCGGGCAGTAGGGGCGGGACCTGGCGCGGGCTGCCACGGCATGTGACGGTTGCCGACACCATAGCCATCTGACCGGCGTCATCGAGCCCTGAAGGGACCCCGGATACCTTGCTGAGCACGCCCGGAGATGACGGGGTAGCGGCGCCGGGCCATGTGGCCGCGGTAGCGCCTGCGGTTCAGGTCAGGCTGGCTTGTGAATCGGTGTCGACATGGAGTCGGAGCGGCAGCTGGGGGCGAGACAGCCGACTGTCCGGCATGATCTTGGCGCGAGCGAGGGACGCGTATGCGAAAGCCAGCAGTGGCCCAGTGTTGGGGGACAGCGGTGTCCGATCGGCTTTGGTTACCGAGCTCAGAATGGCGTCGTGCTGGATGGCGTCGGTCACTGGTCTTTCATGGTCGGTGCGGACGTGGACAAGCTAGGGACCGACCGCCCGGCCGCTTGAGGACCGAGTCATGCCTCGCCACTCCCAGACCACGTTGAACCATCCACGTGTTGACCGGCAGTGAAGACCCCGGTGTGGTGTCCCCGAGCACGAGCGGTCTCATGGAAGTCGGCGCTCAATGCGTGTCGCAATCGGTCGGGGGCGCCTGGCCGGCGCCGCTCCTGACGCCCGCCAGGCCTAATCGATACGTCTGGGGGCGATGCCCAGGATGAGCTTTCCGGCGCTTCCTGGGCCCGGCCGAACGTCGCCCCGAGGCCTCGATCAGGTAGATCTCATTATCCTCATCAACGCCGAGGAAAAAATCTCCGGGTGGTTGCCGCTTGTCTCGCAGTCGTACGCCAACAGCGAGCTGGTGCACGTGGCCACCGGTGAGACCGCACACAAGAAGGGAGCCACCCCGCCACCATGAGCGACCCGCTGTCCTGTCCGGAGTTCTTCCACAACCCGTACCCCGTCTACGATGAACTGCGGTCCGCGGCGCCTGTGAGCCAAGTGAACACCGGTTCCAGCAGCCGACCCAGCTACCTCGTGACCGGCTACGCCGAGGCGAAAGCGGCATTCACGGACCCTCGACTGTCCAAGAACACCAAGCGGTTCTTCGGCGACCGTGCCTCCCACCGCAACCTTCACCCCGCGGTCGCGCACAACATGCTCGCCACCGACCCACCCCAGCACACACGGCTCCGCCACCTGGTGACCAAGGCATTCACCACCGGCGCCGTCGCCCGCCTGCGCCCGTACATCCAGCACACCGCCGACCGTCTCCTCGACGACCTCCCGGCGGACGGCGAAGTGGACCTCGTGGCCGCCCTGGCCATCCCGCTGCCGGTCACGGTGATCTGCCGGATACTCGGCGTACCCGAGTACGACCACGCACAGGTCCGCACGTGGTCCAACGACCTCTTCGCCGCCGGACAGCCCCAACGGATCGACGCCGCCTCCCACGCCGTAGCCGACTACATGGCCGACCTCATCGCAACCAAGCGCGCCGAACCGGACCACAGCCTCCTCAGCGAGCTCATTACCGTCCAGGACGAAGGAGACCAGCTCAGCGAGGACGAACTCGTCTCCCTCACTGTCCTCATACTCGTCGCCGGTCACGAAACCACGACGAACTTCCTCGGCAACGCCACCCTGGCGCTGCTCCGGCACCCCGGCCTTCTCGACCACGTACGCACCGACCCTGACCGGATCGGCAGTCTGCTGGACGAACTCCTGCGCTACGACTCACCGGTCGGGATCGCAACCTTCCGCTACAGCACCCAGGCGCTCACCCTCGGCGAGAGCGAGATCCCTGCCGGTGTCCCCGTGCTCATTTCGCCCGGAGCGGCCAACCGGGACCCCACCCAATATCCGGATCCGGACTGTCTCGACGCCGACCGCGACGCCAGAGGCCACCTGGCATTCGGTCACGGAAACCACCGTTGCCTGGGCGCGCCCCTGGCCCTGGCCGAGGCGGAGATTGCCCTCCGTGCGCTCTTGGCCCGATTTCCCGGCCTGCGCCTCGCCGTGGCGACCGGAGAGCTCAGATGGCGCCGCACGCGGCTCATGCGGGGCCTGGAGTCATTGCCGGTGCTCACGCAGTAGAAGAGCTACGCAGCCTGGGCTCCTGAACAGGTAAAGGAACGCGAGGGCATCGCCGATTCACCCACGCCGGGCTGTGCTCGCGCCTCTCCAGGCAGGACCCTCGCCGGGCAGGTGCTGTCTCTATTACTGACGGCGCTTGGACTTGTGGCGCGAAGGACGCTTGGGCTTCTGTGCCTTCGAGCCCCGCTGCGTGCCGCTGAGAGTGGGTGGCGTTGCGGTCTGGGCGAGGGAGCGTCGGAGGGGCCGGGTGAGGTCGTGCTTCAGCGCGCGTATCTGCTCCGGCACGTCGCTGAGGCGGGGGTGCTGGCTGCTGTTGGCCACCGCGAAGCAGGGCAAGTGGCTGCCCCGCGGAGGCAACGGCCACTGTACGAACAGGGGTGCGTTCAGCAGGTCGGGCAGCGCCGGTCCTCAAGCAGCAGAAAGTGACGTGGGGCGTCGGCATGGAGCCCGGACCGGACGCGGCCGGGCACGCGCTGAGCCAGTTCGCGAACCCCGGCATCCCCGGTAGCCGAATGACGGTGACAGCACCCTGAGTGAAGGGTGTCCGTGTCATCCGCTTCCTGTCTTGCTTGTCATGACTTCGAGCGTGGACGCCAGCGCGCCCACATGGGGGTGAGCATCTGTGCGGTCCGGGTTCCGGGCCGAGGGAGACCGCCCGCCAGCCACACCGCCTACTCGGCGAAGCGGTAGACGTTGATTCGCGCAGCTTGGACCCGAGGCGCTCGTACAGCCGATTCGCCGCTTCTCGTGGAGGTGGGAGGTAAGGCCGACCGTGCGTGCTCCGTCAGTGTGGGCGATCGCATGGCTTCCTGGTCCGACGTGGCCCCCACTCTTCCCCGCGCCGCCTAGACACCGCCCCGCGACCCCGACGTCCTCGATCTACGCCCTCAGCCCGGTGGGAATGGACACGCGCAGTCCCGCGGCCTCCTCGGGCTGCCGCTCGTTTCGTCATGACGTACTTCCTCGGCGGCCTCCGCAGAGCGGGGCCCGACCAGACGTGTGCCATCGCGATGCGGGTGTAGTCCGGCCTTCCCCCACGGTGTCCCGGACGGTCACCCGGGTGGCCGTTTCCATCGGGTCAGCGTCTTCGCGTCCGAGTCCGGCATCAGTGCTCCACGACGCCGATCAGGGCGTACTCCTCTTCGAGGAACGCCGCGGCCCCGGCACGGTCGGTCTTCTCCAGCCAAGAGTAGTCACTGGATCGGTAGTCGGGGAAGCGCATGACGTCGTCGGTGTCGACCCAGCGGTCGTTGTGGCCGGGGAAAAGCTCGTCACGCCATGCCCGTGCACCGCTCACTTCGCGGATGATGGCACAGGGGCGCTCCCCGGCTTCCCAGTCCGTGGAACTGGCCCAGTACAGCCAGTAGCCTCGGATCCATGATTCCCGGTCGGCTTCCAGCTCCCGTGCCCGCTCGCCGTCGATCTCCTGAAGCTCCAGTTCCTCAGGGTGTGTCGGCAACTTGCCCTCCCGGCGGATTGTGCCGATGGAGTAGAGAGCGTACTTGTAGGACTCGGGGAACCAGCCCCATTCCAGGGCAGAGAAGAACTCCCACTGGTCGCCTTCGCGCCGCCACAGTCCCGTGATCCCGCCTTCGCTGCCAATTGAGGCGTAGTAGCGGAAGGATCCTTCAAGCCGGGCGTCGTTCAATCCGCTGCGGCCGAGCTCCGTCGCTCCAGGCCGCCCCTTGAGCACCTTCAGTGTGGCATCGGCCTCGGCCACCGAAACCCGTTCCCACGTGCCGCTGGCCTCGTCCCCTTCAGAGAGGATCAATGTGATCATCCAGAACTTGTTCCCATTCGAGAACTCACACCGCGTCTCCTCGGGACTGCACCGCCGCCGGATGACACTCTGCGCAATACGCCGGCCATCCGGCCCGTCCTCGAATTCCACCCAGTACTCGGCCCACAGCTGCCGGTCGTCCTGCAGCTCCGCAGCCCGACGGGAATCCACCGCCCGCAAAGTGTCCCGCCTGGGCGGCGCACTCACCCGGCGCCGGTCACCAACCGGCCGCCAGGACCAGTCCGCCGTGGACCAGAACTGCCACACACCGCTGTCACGAACGCTCCGCCACAGCGCAGCGGGCCGCTCGGAGGTGTGACCGTCGCGGAGTTCGATGAAGTAGTCGTATGCGTCGGCAATCACGGCGCCACCCCCAGGGCCACAGTCGTTCCAGGCCCCGTGCAGCTACCTCACCATGGGCGCGTCAGGGGCCCACTACACCAGAGGGAAGCCGGTGCCTGGCAATGATCATATCGGTCTCGAACGGCTGTCCGCGAGACGTTCGTAGAGCTCGCCACGTCGGCCGCCGGAAGGGGCCGGAATCGGCCGACGGCTTGCGCAGCAGTGCCGGGGCGGAACTCCTGCTTCTGACAGCTGGCTCGGGGCCGTGCTGCGAGGGAACTGGTGCGGACCTCTATGTGTGAGACCCGCATGTGCGAGCGGTTCGAGGTGGTCGGCGGCAGGGCGGAGGTGCACATGTTGACCGGCCGGAGCCGCAGCGGGGCAGTTGGCCGATAGAGACGGTCTGGCTGTCGACGGTCACACAGTTCCCCATAAGTTGCGCCTTCGGTCTCACTCGACTTCCCCACCTACTGGACCTGATCCGGTGGCTGGCTCAGACGGCTATACGAGTAGGCATAGCGTTCGCACGTCCGTAGGTGAGCACCTGGGCGAGGACTTTACGGAACAGGACGACATCCTTGGCCGGTGCTTCGATGGGCCCCGACCTCGCCGTCGCTCAACCGTAGGTTCTCCAGTGCTTCGGGGGTGGAACGAGACGCGGAGGACGTTGCCCGTGAGAACGGCTCGCGTGCACAGTCATACGCGGTCCCCTGTCTCGCTGTGACCAGGCAGTGTGCGTCCATGCCAAGGGCGACCTCCTGATCATCTGGGTTTTCTTCGCCCGCCATGAACATCAAGATGAAGCCGCTTCCGTCCTCCCCTCGGCGAGAGCAGCTTCGGTGAAAAAGCGTCAGGGCTGATCTCGGTTGTGGCGGCACGCTAGGGTGTCGACGTTCCACCCCAAAACGACGGTGCCCACTACGCGGACTCCGGCATCTCTCTGGTTGGTTGCCTGGGAAGATCACTTCATGTTGCGAACCATGAAGATCACCGCTGAGGCGGCCGTGTCCCCTCGTGGTGAACCGTCCCACCACCGGCCCACGACAACATAATCCCGCCTCATGCAGCAGTCCACTGCTCGAAGCCGACGGCTGTCCAAGAGCCGAGTCCGTCACGGCAGCCCCTCCTGCGCAGACTACGGCTGCAGCCGCGAAGAGTGCCGATAGGCCGCCCGCAGAGCCAGGGCACGCCGGGAAACCGATCGCGCCACCGGCCAAGGCGCCCGGGTCGATGCAGCACCTGCCGCGGCTCATGCGCTGCGCCTGCGCCTGCGCCTGCGCCAGGCCAGCATGTCCGCCGGGGATACCGCCGAGCGAGTCGGACTCTCGGTCATCTCGTTCCGCAGGCTCCTGGAGCCGGCACGCACCCCGGCCAGAGTCCACCGCACGCCACCGACGCCGTCCTCGGCCTGCCTGTCCCCTCTGGGGCACGAGCACCGTGCCGACCGGGCCTGACGTCGGCAGATGATGCGGCGCAGCGGCTGCAGGACCTGGCTGAGCGGGGCTGGCCCGCCACCTATCTGGTCCGGCAGCTCGGCATCAGCACCTTCATCATCGCCGAGATCCGCAACCGCCGACGCCTGGACCTGCAGCTGGAACAGACGATCCGATTGCTGCACCAGCACCTGAAGGGAACCACACCGGCCCGACGGGGCCCCGGGGACTCCCCACGCGCACGACGGGCTGCCGCCCACACCGACACACTCTCCAGGAGAGCGGGAATGTCACGGCCTGACGGTGACGGAGGCAGCGATTCAGTTGCTGCGCCGCTGTCCGCCGACGGTGAGGGAGATGCTTAAACCTCAGCGTCGGCCCCGTCGGGCCGTATGAGAGGCGGGGGAGTCCAGTCCAACCCCTCCTGCTCCAACATAGCCAAGATCCATTCTCTACCGGCGGGGCCCGCTACGCTCCAAGTCCACTGCATTGGGCGCTTGCCCTTACGCCACGGCGGCCACCGACGAGCCGGCCGGACCCCGCCGGCAATGGTGTGCACGAGATCGGCAAGCCACGCGATGCAGGCGACGTAGTCATCGTCCGGCCAGCTCTTCAGAGTCTCGCGGCGCCTGGCCATGCGACGGATTTCAAGAACTGCCAGATGGGTCAGGCAGGCGGCTGCCATCTGATCGTCAACGCGTCGTCTGCTTTTCAATTGTGCCCACTGCCCTTGTCTGCACGTACTGATCGTTTCGGATTGCGGTGCGTAGTCGCCTCGATGCCTCCGTCAGCAGGTGTCCCCGAGGTAGCCGATCCGCTTCAAGACTGCCGCGCCTGACCCGTCAGCGGGACCGCCGACGGGTCAGGATCGGGCCAGGATCGACCGGTGGAAATCCCTTCCAGACCTACTGCACGAGCCTGCCCCTGGGCGTTCCGGCTGCGCCGTCAGCCGACCCGCCGAGCCAGCACCTGCCCCGGCCAGGCCTCGGATACGAAACGATCAGTGGCGACGAATCCGTTGCGCTCATAGAACGCGACCAGTTCGCCCCCGCCGCCCGCCCAGCAATCGACTCGCAGCAGTTCCACGCCGGCCCGCCGGGTCTCATCGACGGCATGGGTCAGCAGTGCCACCCCTATGCCCCGGCCGGCGTACTGTCGGTCGGAGACCAGCAGCCGGATGTATCGCTCGGCCCCCTCGGCCGGTGCGATCGGCATCTGAGGGCTGGGCCCGGAGTCCATGACCAGGGCTCCGACAGGTGTTCTGTCCAACTCGGCGATATATGGAGTGTTCTCTGCCATGTAGCGCTCGACCCGCTCCGGCCCGCCGGGCTTTTGCGAATAGGGTGTCGTACCCCACTGCTGGGTGTTGCCGCGATCGTTCATCCAGGCCACCGCGGAGTCGAGCATGCCCAGCACGGCTGGTACGTCGGCCAGGTTGCCCGGTCTGATCCGTATGCCACGTGTGGTGTCGTTCACGAGGGAAGCCTACTGATCGTTTGAGAAATGATTTCGGTTGAGGGCCTTGATGGTTGGTGTTGTGTCGGCAGGCTCTGGGTCTCTGCTGCTTTCGCGCCTGAAGGTCTGTGAAACGGCAGTTCTGCTGCCGCCTCCCCGTCCGGCCTCGGCAGAATCGGTATTTTGTTGGTCTGCTGGTCGGTGACCGCGCCACTCTGTGGTGCCGACCACGACCGGTGCTGCCAAGGTGATCGCCTGGTGCTGCCGGACCTCGACGGCAAGCTGTCGGGCGACTCGATCCGCGTGCCGGTGCCGGTGGGCTCGATCGTCGAACTCAACACGGTCGTCGCCCGTGACGTGACGCGCGACGACGTGCTGGCGGCGTACCGCGTCGCAGCGGAGGGCCCGCTTGCCGGCATCCTGGAGTACTCGGACGACCCGCTCGTGTCGTCCGACATCACGGGCAACCCCGCCTCGTCGATCTTCGACTCGGACCTCACCCGCGTCGACGGCTGCCACGTCAAGGTGGTCGCGTGGTACGCCAACGAGTGGGGCTCTCGAACCGCGTGATCGACCCGCTCGCCCTCCTCACCATCCGCTGACCGGATGTCCGGAGCAGTACCCCGCCCCCAGCGACCGCTCGGCCCAGCACCTGCCTTGAACGCTCCGGCCGGCCAGCCGGGGCGACCGGAGCGCTTCAAGGAAGAGAAGCGGCCCCGTCGACCGCCGGAAGGGGCGGGATCCTCACGACCTAAAGGGCACTCATCAAGCGTCGCTCCGCGATGACCTACAGCCAGCCATGACAGGCTCGACGGCCCTCGAATCCCGCCTGACGCACCCGACAGAGCCGCGACCTGGCTGAGCCCCGCAGGCAAGCGCGGGCGATGAGCGGGGCTTGGGGACTTGAGACACGTTCGACCGTCGTGCGTTTACGGTACTGCTCTTCGTCGAAGTCGGGTTGGCGTCCGCCGCGTGTGCCCTTTTGCACAGCCGGAGGTTGCGGCGGTCAGCCTTCTCCGAGCTCCCGGTGCGACGATCACAGAGAGAGGGCGGCAACAGCCGCTCGCGCCCAGGGTGGATCTTAATTGTGAGGCCGCCGAGCGAGCGGGCCCCGCCCTCACGTCCCGAAGCACCTCTGCCGGGCGAGCAAAGAGTCCCTGACGCCACATCACCCCTGATGTTTTGTCAGTACGTCTCCCTTGCGGAGGAGCTGGGCAGGGAACGGAAGTCAAGGGCCGCCCGTCCTCAGGCGGAGTCGCGCCAGACGTCCATGATGAGGACGACGGACGCGTCGCGGTGGTCAGATACCGACAAGTTCTTGATGGTGATCAGGGCGGCGAATCCTTCCTGGTTGCGCACGCAGAGCTGCGATCCCGCCATGAGCGTGTCCGTGTTGAGGATAGTGGTGAAGACGTTTCTCTTTCGGCAGGCTGCGTGCGATCCCCGCTCGCCGGCATCCAGCTGCGCGAGCTGGGCGTGATTGGCGCCGAGCTTGCAGCCTTCGAACTCCACGCAGGCAAAGTAGAGGTCATCCTCGGGACCTTCGCGCGGCGTGAGCGCTACATCGTTCAGCTCCAGGTATTGACCGGAGGCCAGAGTCACTGTCCTCTGCCCTGCCTGCGGCGTGCTCGTCGCGCCGGCGGAGGCCGTGCCACCGCCCGTGTCGCTGGCGCCGTTCG
Organism: Streptomyces sp. URMC 124; assembly: GCF_051386455.1. NCBI lineage: Bacteria > Bacillati > Actinomycetota > Actinomycetes > Kitasatosporales > Streptomycetaceae > Streptomyces > Streptomyces sp. URMC 124. The sequence continues at coordinate 227 of NZ_JBPQTS010000121.1, read as the reverse complement.
TCAGGACGTAACCCGCCACCGCAACGGAGGTCAGGACGAGCGCGCCGAGGGCCGCGAACAGTGCAGTGCGCGCGATGCCTTTCCGCCGCGGCGGCGGGGCCGGCCGGGATACCGATGTGGCAGGTCGGGATACCGGTGGGGCGTACGAGGGCACCGGCGAGGTGTACGAGGACCGGGATGTCGGCGTGGCAGGCGGGGATGACGGTGGAGTGTCTGTCTCTTATACA
>NZ_JBPQTS010000120.1:0-24227 GCF_051386455.1 Streptomyces sp. URMC 124 | reverse complement strand
CGGCGGGAGATACTGCAGCCGCGAGAAGGGTGGAACCGTGCCGGTCGTGATCGCCATGGGCGCGTTCCTGATGACGCTGCTCGGCGGCTGGGCCGCGCACCGCATCACCGACCGCAGGCACCTCGTCCTGGGGTTCGCGGGCGGGCTGATGCTCGGCGTCGTCGGCCTCGACCTGCTGCCCGAAGCCATGGAGGCCGCCGGCCAGGACGTCTTCGGCGTGCCGGCCGCCCTGCTCTGCTTCGTCGCCGGCTTCCTCGCCGCCCACATGGTCGAGCGGCTCCTCGCCGTCCGCAAGGCGGCCCACGGCATCAGCGCCGCCGAGCGCACCCCGCAGGTCGGCCTCACCGCGGCCGCCGCCCTCGTCGGGCACAGCGCCATGGACGGCGTCGCCATCGGCGCGGCCTTCCAGGTCGGCCACGGCGTGGCGGTCGCCGTCGCCGTGGCCGTCATCGCGCACGACTTCGCGGACGGCTTCAACACGTACACGATCACCGACCTCTACGGGAACGACCGGCACCGCGCCCTCCTGATGCTCACCGCGGACGCCGTCGCCCCCCTCGTCGGCGCGGCGTCCACCCTGCTGTTCACCCTTCCGGCCGGATTCCTCGGCGTCTACCTCGGTTTCTTCGGCGGCGTCCTGCTCTACCTGGCCACGTCCGACATCCTCCCCGAGGCCCACCACACCCACCCGGCCGTCTCCACCCTGGCCTGCACGGTGGCCGGGGCGGGCTTCATCTGGCTGGTCGTGGGCCTCGCGAGCTGACGCCCCCGGTCACCGCCCGCGGGCAGCGCTCGCGCTCGCCACCAGCCGGGCGGCCGTGCCCGGCGCACCCGCCCAGTGCACGTGGAGGTACGAGGCGTGCACCCCGTCGCGGACGAAGCCCTCCGTGCGGCGCTCCGGATGGGTGAACCCCCAGGCGGGGGCCGCGCCCGCGCCCGGCTCGGTCACCGTGCGGTGGAACTCGTGCCCCCGCACGCGCGTGCCCGCCTGCGCCAGCGGGTTGTCCGCGAGGGCCACCGCCTCGCGGTAGCCGAGGGTGAGGCGGCCGGACATGCGCGCGTCCGCGGGGAGCACGCCGCACATGGGCTTGCCGTCCAGCGAACGGGAGAGGTAGAGCAGGCCGGCGCACTCGGCGACGACCGGGGCGCCGGTCGCCGCGAGGGCGGCGACCTCCTTGCGGAGGGGCTCGTTCGCGGAGAGCTCCGGGGCGTACACCTCCGGGAAGCCGCCGCCTATGACCAGGGCGTCGGCACCCTCCGGGAGGGCCTCGTCGCGGAGGGGGTCGAAGGTGACGACTTCGGCGCCGGCCGCGCGCAGCAGCTCGGTGTGCTCGGCGTACGAGAACGTGAACGCCGGGCCGCCGGCCACGGCGATCACCGGTTTGCCCTTCGGGCGCAAACCGGTAGCGGTGGCGTGGGAAGCGGGGACGTCTGCCCGCGAACCCTCGGGAGCCCACGGCTCGTCCACGAGCGGTGGCGCGCTGCGCGCCAAGCCCAGCAGCCCCTCCAGGTCGCAGCCCTCCCTGACCCGTGCCGCCTGCGCGGCCACCGCGTCGACGGCCTCGGCGCTGCGCTCGGCCACCGGCACCAGGCCCAGGTGGCGCGAGGGCGTGTGCACCTGCTCGGCGCGCCGCACCGCACCCAGGACCGGCACGCCCGACTCCGTCAGGGCTTCCCGCAGGAGCGCCTCGTGCCGGTCCGAGCCGACCTTGTTGAGGATGACGCCCGCGACGCGCACCTCCGGGTCCCAGGACGCGAAGCCGTGCACCAGCGCGGCCACCGACCGCGACTGCGACGACGCGTCCACGACCAGGACGACGGGCGCCTTCAGCAGCTTCGCCACGTGCGCCGTGGACGCCAGCTCGCCCTGCCCGCTCGCCCCGTCGTAGAGGCCCATGACGCCCTCGACGACCGCGACGTCGCAGCCCGCGGCCCCATGCAGGAACAGCGGGGCGACCCGGTCCGGGCCGCACATGTAGGCGTCCAGGTTGCGGCCGGGGCGCCCCGTCGCCAGCGCGTGGTAGCCCGGATCGATGTAGTCCGGGCCCACCTTGTGCGGCGACACGGCGAGCCCCGCGTCCGCGAAGGCCCGCATCAGGCCGGTGGCCACCGTGGTCTTGCCGCTCCCGGAGGCCGGGGCGGCAATGACCAGGCGGGGGACGTGCGTGGTTACCACTCGATGCCCTTCTGGCCCTTCTGGCCGGTGTCCATCGGGTGCTTGACCTTGGACATGTCGGTGACCAGGTCGGCGAAGTCGACGAGCTCCTGCGGGGCGTTGCGGCCCGTGATCACCACGTGCTGGGTGCCGGGGCGGTCGCGCAGCACCTCGATCACCTCGTTCGTGTCGATCCACCCCCAGTGCAGCGGGTAGGCGAACTCGTCCAGCACGTACAGCTTGTACGTCTCCGCCGCCAGGTCGCGCTTGACCTGCTCCCAGCCCTCGCGCGCCTTGTCCTCGTTGCTCTGCTCGCCGTCCTTGGGGTCCCGCTGGATCCACGACCAGCCCTCGCCCATCTTGTGCCAGTCGACCGCGCCGCCCTCGCCCGACGCACCGAGCACGCGCAGCGCGTTCTCCTCGCCGACCTTCCACTTCGCCGACTTCACGAACTGGAACACCCCGATCGGCCAGCCCTGGTTCCACGCCCGCAGCGCCAGGCCGAAGGCCGCCGTGGACTTGCCCTTCCCTATGCCGGTGTGGACGAAGACCAGCGGCCGGTTGCGGCGCTGACGCGTGGTGAGTCCGTCATCGGGAACGACGGTCGGCTGTCCCTTGGGCATCAGGCGGCCCTCCTTGTGTGTGTGGTCCGTACGGTCCTTACGAGCGCGGAGACGCTGTCCGCGCGCAGTTCCTCCAGCGTCACGACCGGGCCGCGCAGCTCGCGGCCCAGGCCGGCGGCGAGCCCGAGCCGCACCGGCCCCTGCTCGCAGTCCACGACCACCGACGCCGTGCCCTCGCCGGCCAGCAGCCGGGCGGCCCGCGCCGCCCGCGCCAGCGGCTCCGGCCCGCCGGTGGCCCGGCCGTCGGTGACGACGACCAGCAGCGGGCGCCGCGACGGATCGCGCAGCCGCTCCACCCGCAGCACCTCGCGCGCCTGCAGCAGCCCCGCCGCCAGGGGCGTGCGGCCGCCGGTCGGCAGCGTCTCCAGCCGCGCCGCCCCGGTGTCCACCGACGACGTCGGCGGCAGTGCCACGTCCGCGCCGGCCCCCCGGAACGTGACCATGCCGATCTTGTCGCGGCGCTGGTACGCGTCCAGCAGCAGCGACAGGACCGCGCCCTTGACGGCGCTCATCCGCTTGCGGGCGGCCATGGAGCCGGAGGCGTCCACGACGAACAGCACGAGGTTGCCCTCGCGGCCCTCGCGCACCGCCTCCCGCAGGTCGTCGCGGCGGACGACGAGCCCGGCGCCGCTGCGCCCGCGCGCCCGCTGGTGCGGGGCGGCGGCCTGCACCGTGGCGGCCAGGTGGAGCTTGGACAGGGCGCCGCGAGGGCGGCGCGCCCCGGTCGTCCGGCCGTGGGCCGTGCGGGCCCGCGAGCGGCGGCCGTCGGCCCCCTCCCCGAGGCCGGGCACGTCGAACTTGCGGGTCCGGAAGGGATCGGCCGCGGCGACGGCCGGGGCCTCGGGGGCCTCACCGCGCGCGGGCGCGCCTTCGGGGGCGTCCGGGCTCTCCGGGCCCTCGGGGGAGGCGGGCTCCCGGCCCGAGGGCTCCTGCGGCTCCTGCCGCTGCTGCGGGACGTCGGAGGCGGCGTCGGTGCCGCCCGTGCCGTCCTGCGGGGGCTGGCCGCCGCCGGGACCGCCTTCGGGGCCGCCGTCGTCCGGGCCGCCGTCGGTGCCCTCGTCGTCCGGACCCTCGGGCTCCGGGTCCGGGTCCGGCTCGGGCTCCTTGTCCTCGAACTGCGCGAGGATCTCGTCGAGCTTGTCCTCGTCCAGGCCCGGCGCGTCGAAGGGGTTGCGCCGGCGCCGGTGCGGCAGCGACAGCAGCGCCGCCTGCCGGACGTCCGCCGTCGTCACGTCCGTGCGGCCCGCCCACGCGGCGAGGGCGGACGCGGCGCGCGCGGTCACGATGTCCGCGCGCATGCCGTCCACCTCGAAGCCCGCGCACACGGCGGCGATGCGGCGCAGCGCGCCGTCGCCCAGGCGGACGGACGGCAGCAGCGCGCGGGCGGCGGCGATCCGCTCGCGCAGCGTCTCCTCCTCGGCCGCCCACTTCGCCGCGAACGCGCCCGGGTCCTCGTCGTAGGCGAGGCGGCGGCGTACGACCTCGACGCGCTCGTCGGGCTCGCGCGAGGCCGCGACCTCGACGGTCAGGCCGAAGCGGTCGAGGAGCTGCGGGCGCAGCTCGCCCTCTTCGGGATTCATGGTCCCGACGAGGAGGAAACGGGACGCGTGCCGGACGGAGACGCCCTCGCGCTCGACGTGGGAGGCGCCGGTGGCGGCGGCGTCGAGAAGCAGGTCGACCAGGTGGTCGTGGAGGAGGTTGACCTCGTCGACGTAGAGCACGCCACGGTGCGCGCCCGCGAGCAACCCGGGCTCGAAGGCCTTCACGCCCTCCGACAGCGCTTGCTCGATGTCGAGAGCGCCGACGAGCCGGTCCTCTGAGGCGCCGACGGGCAGCTCGACCATGCGCGTCGGGCGGGTTCCCTCCGGGCCTTCCACGCCGTGCGGCCCGTCCGGGCACGCAGGGTCCGGTGACACCGGGTCACAGGAGAAGCGGCAGCCCTCGACGACGGAGACGGGTGGCATCAGCCCGGCGACGCCCCGCACGGCCGTGGTTTTGGCCGTTCCCTTCTCACCTCGTACGAGCACTCCGCCCACAGTTGGGGAGACCGCGTTCAGCAGCAGAGCCAAGCGCAGATCCTCCATGCCGACGATCGCAGTGAAGGGGTAGGGGGTACTCATGCGCTGTTCACTCCTTCGAGAGACTCTCGCCGAACCGGCTGCCTGCTGCCGTGGTTGAGGGCCACGATTGCCTCCTGGTCCCCGCATCAGCGGGGGTTGTTCGCTGCTCGGCGATCACTTCGTCGAAGCTCTGCTGTGCTCCCCGCATCCGCGGGGGTTTCCTGTTCACGGCGCGCCCGGCGGTATGAACGGGACCCCCGGGGGCACCCCGTTCTCGATCAGCCGCAGCAGCGCGTCCGTGTCCGCGTGTTCCTCGATCAGATCGCCCAGCCGGTCCAGCTGCTCCTCCCGCAGCGCGGCGAAGCTCGTGTCCGGCGCCGGGACGAACGCCCGGCCCGCCGCCTCCGCGACGCGCCGCAGGAACGCCCGCCGGAAGCCGTCGCTCTCCAGCGAACCGTGCCAGTGCGTGCCCCACACGGCGCCCACGCGGCAGCCGTCCAGGAACGGCTCGTCGCCACCCCGCACGTCGGCCACGCCGTGGTGGATCTCGTAGCCCTCGACGGGCTCGCCCAGGGCCGTGCCCACGGGGCGGGCCAGGGTCTTCTCCACGGCGAAGCGGATGCGCACGGGCAGCAGGCCGAGGCCCTCGACGGTCCCCGCCCGCGACTCCACCTCGTCCTCGATGCGCTCGCCCAGCACCTGGAAGCCGCCGCAGATGCCCAGGACGGGGCGGCCCTCCGCGGCACGCCGCACCAGGGCGTCCGCGAGCCCGCGCTCGCGCAGCCAGGCCAGCGCCCGCACCGTGCCGCGCGTCCCCGGCACGACCACCAGGTCGGCGTCGGCGAGCTCCTCCGCGCGGTCGACGAAGCGCACCACGACGCCCGGCTCGGCCGCCAGCGCGTCCACGTCCGTGAAGTTGGACATCAGCGGCACCGCGCACACCGCGACCCGCAGCACGTCCGCGCCGTGCGGCGGAGCCACCACCGACTCCCGTACGGCGCCGCGCAGCGAGACGCGCAGCCCGTCCTCCTCGTCGATGCCCAGGCCGTGCGCGAACGGCAGGACGCCCAGCGTCGGACGGCCCGTCAGGTCGCGCAGCATGTCCAGGCCGGGCTCCAGCAGCGTCACGTCGCCACGGAACTTGTTGACGACGTAACCCGCTATCAGCTCCTGGTCCTCGGGCGAGAGCAGGGCGGTCGTGCCGAAGAACGACGCGAAGACGCCGCCGCGGTCGATGTCGCCGACCACGACCACGGGCAGCCGGGCCGCCCGGGCGATGCCCATGTTGACGATGTCGCTGCGCCGCAGGTTGATCTCGGCCGGGCTGCCGGCGCCCTCGCAGATCACCGCGTCGTGCGTGCGCCGCAGCTCCTCCAGGCACTCCGTCACCGTGCCGAACAGCTGCTCCTGGCGGCCCGCGTGGTAGCCGCGCGCGCTGAGCTCGCCCACCGGCTTGCCCATCAGCACGACCTGGCTGCTGCGGTCGCCGCCGGGCTTGAGCAGCACCGGGTTCATGAGGGCGCTCGGCTCCACGCGGGCCGCGGCCGCCTGCATGGCCTGTGCCCGGCCTATCTCCGCGCCCTCGCGCGTCACGAAGGAGTTGAGCGACATGTTCTGCGCCTTGAACGGCGCGACCTTGACGCCCTTGCGGGCCAGCCAGCGGCAGATGCCGGCCGTCACCACGCTCTTGCCCGCGTCCGAGGTGGTGCCGGCCACCAGCAGGCCCCCGCCCAGCGGGCCCCGCGGCCCGCTCCTGTCAGCCGTCACCGGCTCCTCCTCCGTGCGTACCGTGCGAAGCTTCCGACAGAGAGCCTGCCCACGACGGCCGTTCCCAGGGCCAGGAAGGACACCCGGCGCGAGAGGCGTACCGCGCGCTCGATGTCGTCCGTCGCCACCGGGCGGTTCTCCGCGCCCAGCACGGGCCGGTGCTCGACGCGGCCCGCGTACGCCAGGGTGCCGCCGAGCCGCACGCCGAGCGCTCCCGCGAACGCCGCCTCGACGGGGCCCGCGTTGGGGCTGGGGTGGCGGGAGGCGTCCCGCCGGGCCACCCGCCAGGCGCCGCGCGGATCCGGGCCCGCGAGGACGGCGAGGGCCGCGGTCAGGCGGGCGCCGGGCCAGCCGGCGACGTCGTCGAGACGGGCCGAGGCCCAGCCGAAACGGCGGTAGCGGGGGGACTTGTGGCCCACCATCGCATCGAGCGTGTTCACCGCCCGGAAGCCGACGAGCCCCGGCACGCCCCCCAGGGCGCCCCACACCAGCGCGCCGACGACGGCGTCGGAGGTGTTCTCGGCCACGGACTCCACGACGGCGCGGGCGATCTGCTGCCCGTCCAGGGCCTGCGGGTCGCGCCCGCACAGGTGCGGCAGTCGCTCCCGGGCGACGTCGACGTCACCGGCGGCGAGCGCGCCGCCGATGGCGCGGGCCTCGCGGCCCAGGGAGGTGCCGCCCAGCACGGCCCAGGTCGCGACGGCGGTCAGGGCGATGTCGGCGGGGCGGGAAGCGCGCGCGGCGCGGGCCAGCAGGGCGGCACCGGCGGCGGCGCCGCCCGCGCACAGCAGGGCGTGCGCGGCACCGTGGCCGCGGTGGTCGCGCCACAGGCGCTGCTCCACGGCCTGCGCGGCACGGCCGAACGCCGCCACGGGGTGGCCGCGGCGGGGGTCGCCCAGGACGCGGTCACCGAGGAAGCCGAGGGCGGCGCCGCACGCGAAACCGATGGGATCGGCACGCATCGGCTCAGACCGCCGTCACGCCTCGGTGGGGAGAGGGGAGTGTGCGGGGCGTTCGGTGGCGGGCGCCGGGCATGACGATGTGTCCTCACTCAGGGTCCGCGCCCTGGCTCGACGTGACCGGCGACCAGAGTCTCCTGGCTCCCGGATCTACGCCGCCCCGGCCTTCCGGCTCGCCGCCGTGGCATCGCGTGGGGGAGACGCTCCCCGGTGACAGTGGCGGGACCGCGCCGGATTCACACCGGCTTCCTCTGCTGTCGCCGTTTGGCTCCGGAAGTCCACCATGCGCCGCGTGCGCCGTCAACTCACTTCTGACCTGGGACGAGTCGCGGACGCCCGGGCCGCAGCGGCGCACCGAACGCCGACCGGCCGGGACCCCCTGAGGGATCCCGGCCGGTCGGAGCGGAGCGGGTGAGGGTTACGCCACGATCAAGTAGATGCCGTAGCCCACGGCCGCCGCGCACACGGCGAAGCAGGCGTACGCCCCCGAGCGCCGCGCGAGCGTACCCGCGCCCGGGTCCGCCGGGCCCCCCGCACGGGGCGAGGTGCCGACGATGCCGAGGGTGAAGATGCCCACCAGGCCGACCGTCACCACGAGGCTGACGCCGAAGACCTGGCCGAGAGCTGCCCAGTCGATGTGCATGCTGTTTCTTCCTTAAGCCTTGGGAGCCTCAGCCCGCCGCGGCGGCGGGGCCGGCCGGCGGCGGGGCGACGGCCTGCAGGGCGGCGGTGATGACACCGGCCGGCTCGGCGTCGGCGGCGGTGTCGCGCGAGTCCAGGTCGTCGTGGGTGACGGGCTTGCGGCGCGAGGCCAGCCAGATCGCACCGGAGACGGCGAGGCCGAGGACGGCGACGGCCGCGACGCCCCAGTCGCCCTGGTCGGCGAGGAGAGCGGCGCCACCGGCGACCAGGCCCGCGGCGGGCAGGGTCAGGCCCCAGGCCATCACCATGCGGCCGGCGGTCGACCAGCGCACGACGCCGCCCTTGCGGCCGAGGCCGGCGCCCATGATCGAGCCGGAGCAGACCTGGGTGGTGGAGAGGGCGAAGCCGATGTGGGAGGAGGCGAGGATCACGGTCGCGGCGCCGGTCTGCGCGGCGAAGCCCTGGGCGGGCTTGATGTCGGTGAGGCCCTTGCCGAGGGTCTGGATGATGCGCCAGCCGCCCAGGTACGTACCGAGCGCGATGGCCAGGCCCGCGGAGACGATGACCCACATGGGCGGGTCGGCGTGCGGGGCGACGACGCCGCCGGCGACGAGCGCGAGGGTGATCACACCCATGGTCTTCTGGGCGTCGTTGGTGCCGTGGGCCAGGGAGACCAGGGCGGCCGAGGCGATCTGCCCGGCGCGGTAGCCCTTGGCGGTCTCCTGCTCGTCGCGGCCGCGCGTGAGCCGGTAGGTGAGCCGGGTCGCGCACCAGGCGGCGATGCCGGCCACGAGCGGCGCGGCGACGGCCGGGATCAGGACCTTCATGACGACCTTGTCGGTGTTGACCGCGTCGAAGCCGACGGCGACGACCGTCGCACCGATCAGACCGCCGAAGAGGGCGTGCGAGGAGCTGGAGGGGAGCCCGGCGAGCCAGGTCAGCAGGTTCCAGACGATGGCGCCCACCAGACCCGCGAAGATCACTTCGGGTCTGATGCCGGCGGTCTCATCGATGATTCCCCCGGAGATGGTCTTGGCCACCTCGACGGACAGGAACGCTCCGACGAGGTTGAGGACCGCCGACATCGCCACCGCGGTCTTGGGCTTGAGGGCGCCGGTGGAGATGGTGGTGGCCATGGCGTTGGCCGTGTCGTGGAAGCCGTTCGTAAAGTCGAACACCAAGGCCGTGACGATCACGATCCCGATGAGAAGCGTGATGTGTTCCATTCACCCAGGCAATCAGCTCGATGGTCAGTACAGCCTGGACCGTAAAGACCCTGGGTGAACGGAAGGTGAACTGGGCCGGGCCGATCAGTGACGCGAACCGGAGGTGGGGGACGGATGGCAGGACGGATCGAGGGACGGACCGAGGGACGGATGGAGCGACGGATGAAGGAGAGCGAAGAGATCCGCCGGGTGTGGGCCGAGGTCGTGGCCACGGCTCGCCGCACCACGGCCGACGGCCTGGTGGTGGGCACCTCGGGAAACGTCTCCGCGCGGGCCGGGGACGCGGTCGTGGTCACCCCGAGCGGCATCCCGTACGACCGGCTGACCGCGCGCGACGTGGTGGCCGTCGACATGGAGGGCCGCCCGCTCCTGGGCGATCTGGCGCCCACCAGCGAGCTGCCCCTGCACCTCGCGGTCTACCGCGCCACCGGCGCCGCCGCGATCGTGCACACCCACGCCGTGCACGCGACGGCCGTCTCCACGCTCGTCGACGAGCTGCCCCTCATCCACTACATGGCCGGCGCGCTCGGCGGCCCGGTGCGGGTGGCGCCCTACGCGCTCTACGGCAGCGACGAGCTGGCCGCGCACGCCCTGGAAGCCCTCGAAGGCCGCACCGGCTGCCTCCTGCGCAACCACGGCACCCTCACGTACGGTGACGGCCTCGACCAGGCCTACGACCGCACCGCGCAGCTGGAGTGGATGTGCCGGGTCTGGCTCACCGCCTCCTCCGTCCCCGGCCGCACCCCGACGCTCCTCACCCCCACCCAGGCGGCCCGGGCCCAGGAAAAGCTCCGCGGCTACGGCCGCCCGTAGGGCCCGAGCCCCTGCGGGCGGGGCTGCGGCCACCCTGGCCGTGACCTCCACCACGCCCGACCCCCGCCGCCACGGCGAGTTCCCACCGCGGCGGTGCCCAGCGGTGCCGTCCCGGCGGCAGGTCCGGCACCGCCCGGGCGGCGCGTCGTGGCGGAGGCGCGACCCTCCGGCCGCGGTCGCGCCCGGCTCTGCGACCGCCGCCCGCCACCACGGCAAGCCCCCCGCCGGCAGGCGCCTCGTGCCCACTGGCCGTCGTCGCCCGTGCCGCCCACACTGGAAGTCATGGGCATACGGACCAGGGCGGCCGTGGCCGCCGTCACAGCGATCGGTGCCGGCGCAGCAGCCCTGGCGGCCGGGCGGTACGCCTCCGACGCCGCACTGCGGGCCGCTCCCGGCCGGCCGCCGCCCGATCAGCCGCGGCTGGCCGTCCACTCCGTCGACGGCGACCGCATCACCCTCACCCGCCACCAGGCCTCGCTGCGCCCGGGCACGTACGGGCTGACCGGCAGCGGCCTGCACGCCGTCGTCGGCTCGGTCCTCCAGGACGTGCCGCACGCCGCCGACGGCGTCGTGCGCCGCCTGGAGCGCGTCACGCGCGGCGTGCCCGAGCCCGGCGACCGGGTGTGGCTGACGCCGCAGCTGCACGCCGGCAACCCCCGCGACGCCCTCGGCCTCGACCACGCCGACGTCGTGGTCCCGGGCGAGCTGGGACCGCTGCCCGCCTGGTTCCTGCCGGCCGCCCGCGACACCTGGGTGATCACCGTGCACGGCCTGTGCGCCACCCGCGAGCACCCCATGGTCGTCATGCCGCTCCTGCACCGGCTGCGGCTGCCGGTCCTCGACGTCGCCTACCGGGGTGATCCCGGAGCTCCCCGGCCACCGGACGGAATCAGCCGTTTCGGGCTCACCGAATGGCATGATCTCGCCGCTGCCGTCCGTTATGCCCTGGCCCAGGGCGCCCGCCGTATCGTCCTCCACGGCTGGTCCACCGGCGCCACCATGGCGCTGCTCGCCGCCGGCGACCCCGCGCTGCGCCCGTACATCAGTGGCCTGGTCATGGATTCGCCCGTCCTCGACTGGTCGGCCGCCCTGCACTCCCTGGCCGCCGCCCGCGGCGTGCCCGCCCCGCTGCTGCCGCTCGCCCTGCACGCCGCCCGTGGCCGGACCGGAATGGCCCCCGACGGGCTCGACAGGGTCCGGGACCCGGCCCGGCTGACCCTGCCCGTCCTCCTCGCCCACGGCCCCGACGACTCCGTCGCACCGTGGCGCACCTCACGCGAACTCGCGGCCGCCCGCCCCGATCTGATCGTCCTGCACACCGTCCGCCGGGCCCCGCACGCCGCGATGTGGAATGCCGCCCCGGGGCGTTACGAGGAGGCCCTGCGGAGGTTCCTCATCCCCTTGATGTGACGCCCTCACAGCCTCCAAGCAGCCCTGATCCAGCGGCAGGAAGTGAATGGTGGACGGCTGGACAATTGATTCCGATTGGGTTTTCGGAGCGGCAGCGGCAAGACTGCTCCTGTGACGTCCCGTACTCCGCGCGACTCCCGGCTCAGACTTGTCCCCCGACAGCCGATCGCCTCTGCCCGCCGGGCCGTGGCGAACCGAGGCTCCCGCCCGGCGCCCCGCCCGCCCGCCGGCACGCCGGCACCGGCGGAGCTGGCCCGGCAGGCGAGAAGCTGCCTGACCGGCGCGGTCCGTGTGGCCCGCTGGGCGGCGGACGAGCGCGGCCGCGGCGCCACCTTGCGCCCCGGCACCGCCGGGGGGCTCTCCGCGGAGACGGCCGAGCGGGCCGCCGCGGCCCTGGGCCTGACGCCCCACCAGGCGCGCACCGACTGGGACCACGCCCGCCTCGCCGGGCTCGTCGAGCTCCACGGGGGCACCGCCCGCCCGGGCTGGCGCCTGCAGGCGTGGGACCGCGACGACGGCGCCGTCCTGCGCGGGTGGGTTGCCCTGTTCGACGCCTGGTCCCTCGCCCACCCCGCGCCCGGGGGCACCGATGCGACGGTCGTCGCCGAGGTCGTGGAGGCCGCGCCGCAGCTGCTGTCCGTCATGCACCTGTCGGCCGGGCCCGTCGCCGTGCCGATGCTCCTCGACCTGCTCCAGCAGCGCGTCGCCGAGATCCGCGCCGAGCGCTGCGAAGTGCCCTACGGCGGACGGCCCGTGCCCCCGGCCCGGTCCGCGCCCACCGACGAGGACCCCCTGGAGGAGCTGCTGGCCTGGGCGCTCGAAGGGCTCGCCTCCGTCGGCGCCCTGATCGTGCCCGGCGGCACCGGCCCGGGGGCCGAAGCCGTGCTGACCCCGCTCGGCAACTGGGCGGTGTGGGTCAAGCTGGAGCAGATCTGCGTCGCCGCCCAGAGCCCCGCGGGCAACATCGAGCTGTCCGCCGAGGCCATGCTGCGCGGCTGCGCCGACCTCACCCCGGGCCCGGCCCGCGCCGAGTACCGCGCGTGGCTCGCCGCCCGCCCTGCCGGCAGGGCCCTCGGCGAACTCCTCGACGCCGCCCGCGGAGACGACGCGCTCGTGCGCGGCCTGGCCTTCGAGGCCCTGCGCGCGGTCGGCGCGGCCGCGGAGCCGGCCGTGCGGGCCGTCGTCGGCGAGCCGTGCCTGCGGCCCTACGCCCTGCTGTGGCTCGCCGAGCACGAGGGACGCGATCCGGAGCAGGCCGCCGAGGTGCTCACCCGCGAGGAGGCCACCTGGCTGTGGGTGGACACCGCCGCGGCCGTCGCCGACCACGGGGAGAGCCGACTGCTGGTGCGCCACCTCGACTCGGCGGTCCAGGGCACGGTGCCGGGGCTGCTGGAGGAGGTGCGGGCGGTGGGGCACCCGCGCACCGTGCAGGTGCTGGTCGCCCTGGCGGCGGCGCATCCGGACCCGGCGCTGGCCAAGGCCGTCCGGAAGGCGGCGTTCCAGGTGCACACGGGCGGCGTCTGAGTGGCGTCCTGAGCGGGGTCCGGCGAGCGGGCCCGGCCGGCCGGACCGGTGGCCGGGCCGGGCTCACCCCGCCGGGACGTACGTCCCGAAGCTCCACACGTTCCCCTCCAGGTCGCGCGCCATGTAGTCGCGCGAGCCGTACTGCTGGTCCGTGGGCGGCATCAGGATCTCCACACCGCCCTTCTCGGCCTGCCGGAAGTGCACGTCGGTGTCCTCGACCACGACGTAGACGCCCACCGGGCCGCTCTCGCGCATGGCCTCGGCGAACACCCCCACCCGGCCCTTCGAACCGATCATCACCCTGCCGTTGCCGTAGGCGAGTTCGGCATGCAGCACCGTGCCGTCCTCGCTCTCGTACAGGGCGGCCCGGGTGAAGCCGAACGCCTTCGTCAGCTGTTCGATCGCCGCCTTCGCGTCGCGGTAGAGCAGCGTGGGGTAGATGCTCGGCGTGTGCGTGCCTGTCATGTGAGGTCACTCCTCTGAGGTCGCTCCCCGGTCAGCGGAAGGTGTTGCACCGGGCCATGTCCCCCGTGCCGTACCCCGTGTTGAACCACTGCTGCCGCTGCGCGGCCGAGCCGTGCGTCCAGCTCTCGGGGGTCACCCGGCCCTGGAACTTCTCCTGGATGCGGTCGTCGCCGACCGCCGCGGCCGCCGACAGGCCGTCGTCGATGTCCGCCTTGGTCAGCTCCTTGATCAGCGGCCGCCCGGTGGACTTCTCGGGCGTGGACGTCGCGTGCCGGGCCCAGACCCCCGCGTAGCAGTCCGCCTGCAGCTCGACCTTGACGGCGTTGCTCCCGGCGCCCGTACGGCCGTCCTGGGAGCGGCCGAGCGTGCCCATCAGGTTCTGGACGTGGTGCCCGTACTCGTGCGCGACGACGTAGGCCTGGGCGAACGGGCCGCCGCTCGCGCCGAACTTCTCCCGCAGTTCGCCGAAGAACCCCAGGTCCAGGTAGACCTTCCGGTCGCCCGGGCAGTAGAAGGGCCCGACGGCCGAGGACGCGGCCCCGCAGGCGGTGCGGACCTGACCGGTGAAGAAGACCGTCGACGCCGGGGTGTACGTGGCGGAGCGGCGGGCGAACTCCCGGCTCCAGAAGGACTGGGCGCTGTTGACCACGGCCACGATCCGGCAGTCCTCGCGGGCGTTGGCGTCCTGGCCCGTCCTGCAGTCCCGGGCGACCTGGGCGTCGCTGCTCGCGGTGCCGCCCGGTGCGGGTTCGGAGGTGAGCCCGAGCTCCTGCGGGCCGATGCCGAAGAACAGGCCGAGCACGAGGGCTACCAGTCCGACGATGCCGCCGCCGATGGTCATCCCGCCGCCCGGGATCCGGCTGCCGCGCTCGTCCTGGACCTGGGAGGTGTCCAGTCCCGCGCCGTCGTCGAACTGCATGCGCCCACCGCCTTCCCATCCCTGAGTATCGGCGAATCGCCCTATATGTGGCTATTGCGGGTGCCTCTGGTCCGGCGTGTCGGCGGGGCCGGCCGGCGACGCCCGGATATCCAGGACAAACGGTACGGAAGGAGCGGCCCCATGGCGACGGCGGACACGGTGCACGGCGGCCGCGGCACCCGCTGCCCGGCCCCCCTCGCGCTGCTCCTCACCACCGCACTCCTGTGCGTGCCGCTGGCCGCCGCGGCCCGCCACGTCCAGCACGCCCCCTTCGGCGACCGGCTCACCCTGCACGCCACCGCCCGCCCCGCCCGCCCCGGCGCCGTGCGCGCGCCCCGGCTGCGCCTCGGGCGGGGCGGCCTGGAGGCGTACGACCCGGTCACGGGCGCGCGCCGCTGGACGTACGCCCGTGACGGGCACCGCCCGCTGCAGGCCCATCCCACCCGCGGCGAGGCCGTCGCCCTCTGGGACGACGGCCTGGTCACCGGCACCCTCCTGCGCGACGGCACGCTCTCCGTCTGGCACCGCGGCGCCCCCGGCTGGCCCGGCACCCCGGCCGGCCGGCGCGCACCGGCCCTGCATCTGCTCGGCTCCCCGCAGCCCGGCGCGGTGGCCGTCGTCACCCCGCGGCTCGTCACCGCCTACGCCCTCGGCGACGGCGGGCTCCGCTGGCACCGCGAGGCCGGGCCCGGCTGCGCCTTCGACCCCACCCGCACGGCCCGCCGTGCCGACCTCCTCCTCATCGCCCGCCCATGCGCCCCCGACACCCCCTGGACCTCAGAACTCACAGCCCTCTCCGCAACGAGCCCCTCTGCCTGACACCGGCGCCCCACGGAATCCTTTCCGCCGCGACGGCGAGACGCCCGACGGCGGCTGTCGGCGGTGCCGAGCGGGCCTTGCGCGTGTACGGCACCGCCGGAATGCCCCGCGGGGTTACGGGACGGGCCGCCGGGCCCGGGAATCCCTCCCGCCGCGACGGCGAGTCCCCCGACGGCGGCTGTCGGCGGTGCCGAGCGGGCCTTGTGCGTGTGCGGCACCGCCGGAGTGCGCCGTGGTGGTTGCTCGCCGTCGCGGCGGAGGTGGGAGGGGCGTGTCTGCCCCGCGGGGTTACGGGACGGGGCCGCCGGGCCCGGGAATCCTTTCCGCCGCGACGGCGAGACGCCCGACGGCGGCTGTCGGCGGTGCCGAGCGGGCCTCGTGCGTGTGCGGCACCGCCGGAATGCGCCGTGGTGGCTGCTCGCCGCGGCGGCGGATATGAGGGGCGTGCCTGCCCCGCGGGTTACCGGACAGGTCGTAGGGCTCGTGTGGGCCCGGCGCCGTCGCAGGCGGGCCGCCGGGCCGGGAAGTGGGTTGCGCGGCCCCGTTAGACTGATGGGTATGGCATTCCTCCTCGTGCATTAGACGGCGCCGGCCGCCCGCCGCCCCGCGCGCTGCCGAGTTCATTCCCGTCCCCACCGCCGTCCACCACGCCCTGGAGTAATCCCCGTGATCACCGCCTCCGGCATCGAGCTGCGCGCCGGCGCCCGCATCCTCATCGAGAACGCCTCCTTCCGCATCGCCAAGGGCGACCGCATCGGCCTCGTGGGCCGCAACGGCGCGGGCAAGACCACCCTCACCAAGTGCCTGGCCGGCGAGGGCATGCCCGCGGGCGGCACGATCAGCCGCTCCGGCGAGGTCGGCTACCTCCCCCAGGACCCCCGCACCGGCGACCTCGACGTCCTCGCCCGCGACCGCATCCTCTCCGCCCGCGGCCTGGACACCGTCCTGCGCAAGATGCGCGAGAACGAGGACCGCATGGCCAACGGCAAGGGCGCCACTCGCGACAACGCGATGAAGAAGTACGCCCGCCTGGAGACCGAGTTCCTCACCAAGGGCGGCTACGCGGCCGAGGCGGAGGCCGCCACCATCGCCGCCGCCCTCGGCCTGCCCGACCGCATCCTCGGCCAGCCCCTGCACACCCTCTCCGGTGGTCAGCGCCGCCGCGTCGAGCTGGCCCGGATCCTCTTCTCGGACGCCGACGTCCTGCTCCTGGACGAGCCGACCAACCACCTCGACGCCGACTCCATCGCCTGGCTGCGCGACTACCTCAAGACGTACCGCGGCGGCTTCATCGTGATCTCCCACGACGTCGACCTCGTCGAGACCGTCGTCAACAAGGTCTTCTACCTCGACGCCAACCGTTCGCAGATCGACGTCTACAACATGGGCTGGAAGCTCTACCAGCAGCAGCGCGAGGCCGACGAGAAGCGCCGCAAGCGCGAGCGCCAGAACGCCGAGAAGAAGGCCGCGGCCCTCAACTCGCAGGCCGACAAGATGCGCGCCAAGGCCACCAAGACCGTCGCCGCGCAGAACATGGCCAAGCGCGCCGAGCGGCTGCTCAAGGGCCTGGACGAGGTCCGCGTCTCCGACAAGGTCGCCAAGCTCCGCTTCCCGGAGCCCGCGCCGTGCGGCAAGACCCCGCTCACCGCCGAGGGCCTGTCGAAGTCCTACGGCTCGCTGGAGATCTTCACCGACGTCGACCTGGCCATCGACAAGGGCTCGCGCGTGGTCATCCTCGGCCTCAACGGCGCGGGCAAGACCACGCTGCTGCGGCTCCTGGCGGGCGCCGAGAAGCCCGACACCGGCCAGGTCACCCCCGGCCACGGCCTCAAGCTCGGCTACTACGCGCAGGAGCACGAGACGCTCGACCCGGACCGCACGGTCCTGGAGAACATGCGCTCCTCCGCGCCCGACCTCGACCTGGTCGAGGTCCGCAAGACGCTGGGCTCCTTCCTGTTCTCCGGCGACGACGTCGACAAGCCCGCGGGCGTGCTGTCCGGCGGCGAGAAGACCCGGCTGGCCCTGGCCACCCTGGTCGTCTCCTCCGCCAACGTGCTGCTGCTCGACGAGCCCACCAACAACCTCGACCCGGCCAGCCGCGAGGAGATCCTCGGCGCGCTGCGCACGTACAAGGGCGCGGTCGTGCTGGTGACCCACGACGAGGGCGCCGTGGACGCGCTCGAGCCGGAGCGCATCATCCTGCTGCCGGACGGCGTCGAGGACCTCTGGGGCCCGGACTACGCGGACCTGGTCGCCCTCGCCTGACCTCCCGCCCTGCCCGGCCGGGGCCCCCTGCCCCGTACCGGCCGCACTCGGCCCCGTACCCGGCGTGATCGGTGCCGTCCCGATCATTCGGCCGACGGGTGATCCTTCATCTGAGTGAGAGCGGCTCGTACCCCGCTGCCACCCGTTGCCCCGGCGCACGACCAGTGTCATGCGCCGGGGCGTTCGCACCACCGGGCGGGAGTGCCCCGTCTGACCTGCTCCTTCGCTGCGCCACCCGTACGGCCGTACGAGCGCGCCCGGTCGGAATTGCCTGTTCCAAGGCCTGCCGACGCCCGAAAACCGGGCCTCCGAGGGCCGCGGACTTCGCATGGACCTTGTCGAATGGGTGGCCAGGAGGCCGTATAGGGGTGATCATGAGAGTCAAGAGGCGCATCTCCCATGAGGAGGCACGGGTGGCCGAGACTCTGAAGAAGGGCAGCCGGGTGACCGGCGCCGCGCGCGAAAAGCTCGCGGCAGACCTGAAGAAGAAGTACGACTCCGGTGCGAGCATCAGGGCGCTGGCCGAAGAGACCGGCCGCTCCTACGGCTTCGTTCATCGGATGCTCAGTGAATCCGGCGTGATCCTCCGGGGTCGCGGCGGAGCGACGCGCGGCAAGAAGGCCGCCTCGGCCTGACGCCCCGCGCACCCCAGGGCAACCGACAGTGTGGACGGTGCCACCCGGTCGGTCGAGCAGTCGACCGGGTGGTTACTGTGCAGTCACCTACTGTGCAGTAGTCCGATCGGAGGCCCTGAATGACTACCCCGAACACCCCCAAGGCTCTGCTCGACCAGGATGGCGTACGGCTCACCGTGGATGACGCGGTGGCCACCGTCACCCTCACCAACCCCGCCAAGCGCAACGCCCAGTCGCCCGCCCTCTGGCGGGCGCTGACCGAAGCCGGGCGCCTGCTTCCGGGCAGCGTGCGGATCGTCGTGCTGCGCGGGGAGGGCAAGTCCTTCTCGGCCGGTCTCGACCGGCAGGCCTTCACCCCCGAGGGCTTCGAGGGCGAGCCCTCGTTCCTCGACCTGGCCCGCGGCCCCGAAGAGGCGCTCGACGCCGAGATCTCCGCCTACCAGGCCGCGTTCACCTGGTGGCGGCGGAACGACATCGTCTCCATCGCCGCGGTCCAGGGCCATGCGATAGGCGCCGGCTTCCAGCTCGCCCTCGCCTGCGACCTGCGGGTCTGCGCCGAGGACGTGCAGTTCGCCATGCGCGAGCCCAGCCTCGGCCTGGTGCCCGACCTGGGCGGCACCCAGCCGCTCGTCGCCCTCGTCGGCTACGCCCGCGCGCTCGAGATCTGCGCCACCGGGCGCTTCGTGCACGCCGAGGAGGCCGAACGCACGGGCCTCGCCAACCTCGTCGTCCCCGCGGAAGAGCTCGACGCCGCCGTCCAGGACCTCGCCGCGGCCGTCCTCGCCGCCCCGCGGGACGCCGTCGTCGAGACCAAGGCACTGCTGCGCGGAGCGGCCGGCCGGACGTACGACGACCAGCGCGCGGCGGAGCGGGCCGCGCAGGGGCGGCGGCTGCGGGACCTGGCGGGGCTGGGGGAGTAGCCCGCCCCGGGCCGCTCGCGCGTCCGGGCCGCGGCTCAGCCGCGGACGCGGACGCCGTAGCGGGTGCGCAGCACGTGCAGCTCCCAGACGGAGACGGCCGTGACGGACAGCGGTCCGCCGAGGAACGCGGCGATCTGCACGACCAGCGGCCCGTTCGGCAGGCCGTCGCCGAGCTGGACGATGTTCAGCACCCACACGAGGACGGCCGTGAGGACGGCCGGCAGCGCGGCATGCACGTCGGCGGTGTTGAAGGCGTAGCGGGCGGCGGCACCGGAGGAGAAGACGAGGAAGGCCGCCGCCCAGATCGTGAACGGCACCACCACGATGAGGACGAACAGGGAGATCACCGCTTGGACGACGAAGATCCCCTGCAGGGCCTTGAGCAGCAGGGCCAGGACCGCGTACCCGGCGATCGTGCCGAGCGGTATGCCCAGGTACCAGCCGATGGCCCTGAGCGGGTAGCGCAGTCGTGAGCGCAGTACGGGGCGGTGCTGCGCAGGCACGTACCAGATGAAGCCGGCGATCACGAGCGGACCGACGAGTATCAGCACCAGCGGCGCCAGGAACAGCTTGGTGAAGCCGTCCTCGAAGACGGCGCTCCAGCCGCCGTCGACGCCGTAGACCGATATCAGCAGGAGCGTGGTGACCGCGCCGGTGATGGCCCGTGCCTTCTGGACGCGGCCGATGACCTGGTCGGTGACCCGGCCGGGGCTGGAGGCGGCGAAGATGCCGGCGGCGCGGGTACGGGCGTTGCTTATGAGGCCCAGGCAGCCCGAGCCGCCCAGTTCCAGCAGAGACATGAGATGGTTCTCCCCGTTGAAGATCTTGGCGCGGAAGCTTATCCGGGACTTATTCCGCAGCGTGACCGGTGCGGGGACCGCGGACGCGGACGCCGTAACGGGTGCGCAGGAAGTACAGCTCCCAGGCGGAGACGGCGGTGACGGAGAGGGGACCGCCGAGGAAGGCGGCGATCTTGATGGGGAGGGGGCCGTTGGGAAGGCCGTCACCCATGGACAAGAGGTTGAGGCTCCAGACGCAGATGGCTGTGAAGATCGCAGGGAGCATGGGATGCACGAGCCCCGTGTTGAACGCGTGTCGGGCGACGGCGCCGGAGATGAAGAACATGAAGGCGGCCAGCCACAGGAGCACGACGAACAGGACGATCCTCAGTACGATGCCGAGCAGCAGACCCTTGTAGCCGTAGCCGGCGATCGAGTGGTAAATGTCCTGCACGTCCCGTAGCGCGATGAAGCAGCCGTACGTCGCCACGGCACCCAGGACGTAGAGGACGACGGCCTTCAGCGGATAGCCCAGGCGGGCGCGGAGCAGGGGGCGTTTCTCCTTCGGCGCGTACCAGATGAAGCCCACCAGCACGAGGGGGCCGGCCGCGAGGAGAACCACCGGCGCGAGGAAGAGCTTGCTGACCCCGTCCTTGAGGGCTGAGCTCCAGCCGCCGTCCACGCCGTACGTCCAGAGCATGAAGAAGGTCGCCACCGTACCGATGGCTGCCCGGAGCACCTGGATGGCCGTGATGGCCTCGTCCTCTATGCGCTCCGCCTCGGGGCCGGCGACGGCGCGGCGAGCCAGTGAGTGAGCGCTGGTCAGGAAGGCCCCTGCACACCCGCCGCCGTCGTCCGTCCGCCCGGCCTGCTGACCGTCCGCCATGAGGCCCCTTCCCGCGGGACCTGCTGCCGCCGCCCCGTCCACTTGATCAGACAGGCGGGGATTCTATCGCTGTGACCATGACAGAAATCGTGGACGGTGCGGGCGTGACCTGCGTCGACGCCCGCTTCGCCGCCGCGCGGACCTCGCGTGCCACGTCCAGCGCCCGGCGCTCCGTCGTGACGGTGATGTCCGTCTGCGCGTGATCGCCCCGGGGGCGCAGGGTGGCGTGGGCGACGCCCCGTACGGAGAGGGCCGCCCTGGTCAGGGGGTCCTGCGCGGCCGGGGACGGAGGCGGGGGCGGTGCGGCGCCGGGCTCCTGCCGGGGCGGGGCCGCCTCCAGCAGTTCCGTCAGCCTCAAGTCGACCGCCTCGATCCGTAGCCCGATCCGTTCCGCCGCGCACCGCCCCAGCACGGCCCGCAGCCGCGCCGCGGTCTCCGGGAACGGGACGTCCGCCGTCGCCGCACACTCCGCCTCGATGCGCAGCGGCCCCGGCGGCAGCCCGCTCGGGGGCGGTGGCACCGCCGGCGGGGAGGCCGGGCCCGCGAGGGCGATGCGGACCGTCTCCAGGCGCACCGCCGGGAGCGCGGCGTACGCCGCGCGGCGCAGTGCGTCCACGGCCGCCGCCTCCGTGATCCAGGCGCCGTCCGCCGCGCCGCCCAGCGGCAGCAGCCTGCCGAGTGCGAGCTGCCGCCGTACGGTCTGTGCCCACTGGTCTGCGGCCATTGCGGTCACCCCTCAGCCCTGTGGGGCAGGCCTTCGCCGCCCCTCGCTTTCAGCCTGCCCCACCCGGCGCGTTCCGGACGGACGGCTCACTCGGACAGCGGTCCGCTCCGGTCGTTTCCCCCGGATCCCCCGAGCGGTACGGGTGAAGCGCACCTAAGGTGGCAAACGGAGCCCGTAGCGGCGCGACGACCCCGCGGTCGGCGTCAGCCGTGACGTTTCCTTTCACGGGAAAGAGGCGAGTGACGATGAGCGAGACCGTAAGCGGCAAGGAGACCGTTCCGACCGCCCCGGCCGACCGTGGCCGCACCACCATCGCCGACGGGGTCGTGGAGAAGATCGCCGGGCTCGCGGCGCGTGACGTCGTCGGCGTCCACGCGATGGGCAGCGGCCTCTCCCGCACCTTCGGGGCCGTCCGCGACCGGGTGCCCGGCGGCAGCCGGTCGGTCGCCCGCGGTGTGAAGGCCGAGGTCGGCGAGGTGCAGACCGCGCTCGACCTGGAGATCGTCGTGGACTACGGGGTGGCCATCGCGGATGTCGCCCGCTCCGTGCGGGAGAACGTGATCGCGGCGGTGGAACGCATGACCGGCCTCGAAGTCGTCGAGGTCAACATCGCCGTCAGCGACGTCAAGCTGCCGGACGAGGAAGAGGAAGAGCCGGAGCCGAGGCTCCAGTAGAGGAGCGCACGATGAGCATGGCCGTGGCCGGCATGATCGCCGGCTTGGCGCTCGGGTTCGCCGGGTACTTCGGCGGGTTCGGAGCCTTTCTGCTCGTGGCTGCCCTGGGTGCGGTCGGGTTCGTGGTGGGCCGCTTCCTGGACGGGGACCTGGATCCGGGGGAGTTCTTCCGGCCCCGGGACCGGGAGGGGCGGCGGCGGTGACGTACGGGTCCGCGCCGCGGTGGGTACGAGGGGGGTGAGGGCCGGTGGAGGCTGCTGAGCGCGGTGCCACCCGGATCGCGGACCGCGTGGTCGCGAAGATCGCCTCGCAGGCGGCGCGGGAGGCGTTGCGGGGTGGCCCGGGTGCGGGTGCGGGTGCGGGTGCGGGTGTCGGCGCGGGTGCGGGTGCCGGCGCGGGTGCGCTGTCCGCGGACGGCTCCCCGCCGCACGCCGTCGTCACCGTGCACGACGACGTCGCGCGGGTCCGCGTCGCCGTCGAGTTGCCCTACCCCTCCGACATCGGGGCGCACTGCGGTGCCGTGCGGCGGCGGATCGCCGAGCGCGTACGGGCTCTCGCGGGCATGGAGGTGCCGGAGGTGGTGGTCAGCGTGGAGCGGCTGCACTCCGTGCACACGGCGTCCACCGGGCGGGAGCGGGTGCGGTGAGTGGGAGCGAGGTCGAGGGCGAGGTCGAGGGCGAGGGCGTGAGCCGGGGCGCGGGGCCGGGCTCGGCTTCCGGTGCGGTGCACGCGCCCGCGCGGCGGTTCTGGGCCGTGCGGCGGGTGCCCGCGTTCCTGGTGGCGGCGGTGGTGCTGGGAGCGGCCGGTGTCCTGCTGTACGACGTGGCCGCGGTGCGTGCGCACCGGCCCGCCATGGGATGGCGGCGCAGGCTCGCGCACGAGCTCGCCACCCGGCCCCTGGAGGACGCGTGGATCGTCGCTTGCGCCTGCGTGGCCGTGGTGGCGGGAGTGTGGCTCGTCGTGCTCGCCGTCACCCCTGGGCTGCGGTCCGTCCTGCCGATGCGGCGCGACCGCGCCGACCTCAGGGCCGGCATCGACCGGCGGGCAGCGGCACTGGTGCTGCGTGACCGGGCCATGGAGGTGGCCGGGGTGCAGTCCGTACGGGTCGCCGTCGGGCGGCGCCGCGTGAAGGTACGGGCCCGGTCCCACTTCCGGGACCTCGGCGACGTGCGTACGGACGTGGACGCGGTGATCGCCGAAGGCGTGCGGAAGTTGGGGCTCGCGCACGAGCCCGGGGTCTCGGTGCGGGTGAACCGGCCGGCGAAGCGGTGAAGCGGTGAAGCGGTGAGGGTGGTGTGGGGCTTGTGCTGAAGGTCCTCAACAGGGTGCTGATCGGGCTTGCCGGGGTGCTTCTCGTGGCAGGTGGTGCGGCCGTTCTCGTCGGGGCGTTCGATCTGCAGCGGCGGTGGGAGATGTCCCTGCCGTCCGGCTGGCCGTTCGACGGGCCGCGGGACGTGATCGCGACCCGGGCCGAACAGACGCAGTGGCGCGGCGAGGGATGGTGGTGGCCCGCGGTCATCGTCGGGCTCGCCGTGGTGGTGCTGCTGGCGCTGTGGTGGCTGCTGGCGCAGGTGCGGCGGCGCCGGCTGCGGGAGCTCGTCGTGGACAGCGGGGGCGGCGAAGAGGCGGTTCTGCGGGGGCGGGCGCTGGAGGAGGCGGTCTGCGCGGAGGCCGAGGCGCTGGAGGGCGTGGAGCGGGCGCTCGTCGCGATGCTCGGGCGGCGGACGGCGCCGGAGGCGCGGGTGGGGCTGACGCTCGCGCCGCACGCGTCGCCCGCGGTGGCGCTGGCACGGCTGGACGGGGAGGCGCTGGAGCATGCGCGGGTGTCGGCGGGGGTGGGGCGGTTGCCGGTGGAGGTGCGGCTTCGGGCCGTGCGGCACCGGGCCGAGCGGGTGGGCTGAGCGGGTCGGGTGAGCGCGGGGCCGTCTCCAGGCGCACCGCCGGGAGCGCGGCGTACGCCGC
>NZ_JBPQTS010000119.1:0-24345 GCF_051386455.1 Streptomyces sp. URMC 124 | reverse complement strand
CCCCGCCACTCCCCCCGCTGCCAGCCTGTTCTGACCCGCACCCGACCCGCGGAACTCAGCCCGCTCCCTCGCTGCCCTTGAGGGTGCGTATCAGTGCGCCGAGGGCGGGCGGGGTTGTCCGTACCACGGTGCCGGGGGCTTCGCTCTCGCGGAGGGTGATCACCTCGCCCGCTGCGGCAACCTCGACGCAGTCGTTATTGTCCCCCGTCCCCGAGTACGTGGACTTCTGCCAAACCATCGAGCGCATCGTCAGCCCCTCATAGCTCACGCGTAATCCCCTGAATGAAGTCGCGTGTCTTCCGTGTGCCGAGCGCGGCACGCTCCACCATGCGCCAACGGTTGCGGTATTTGGCTAGCTGGTCTTCGGCATGGAAAAAGCTGCTGTCATGCGCGTGATCCACCTGGACCGTATCCAAGCCGTGGCGATCAGCCACGTAGAGCATCGAGTACCCCATACCCCCGAACCCCTCGACCTCGAACGGAACCGCGCGGATCGCAACGTCCGGCCGCTCGGATGCAGCCAGGAGGAATTCGAGTTGGTCACGCGCGACCTTCCGGTCACCCACCCGCATACGCAGGGCAGCCTCGTGCACGACCGCCGTCAACGACGGCGGCTGGTCACGTTCAAGTACTTCAGCACGCTGCATGCGAAACGCGACGACCGTATCGAGGTCATACGACCTCAACTCAGCGGACACGTAGGAGAAAAGCGCGCGCATATAGGGTTCGGTCTGCAGAAGCCCCGGTACATTGACGATCTGCAAACTCTGCAGAGAGCTGGCGTGCCACTCCAGCTCCGCCAGGTCCAGAGCGCCCTGGCCCATACGCCCCCGGTACTTCTCCCACCACCCCCGCGACCGCTCGGCGGCCCGGTCCGCGAGGGCGTCGATCAAGGCGGCGTCCTGGACGCCGTAGCGCGCTGCAAGGAGGCGCGTCCGCTCGGCGCCCACCGCCGCGTTGCCCGCCTCGATGTGGGACAGCCAAGCCTGGTCACGACCGACGGCCGCAGCGGCGTCCCGCGCGGAAACGCCTGCCCGCTCACGGAGCTTGCGCAGTTCGGTGCCCAGCCGCTCCTGCCTGGCCGTGACGATGCTCCGCCTCGCCATGTCGTCCTCTTTCTCGCGCTCCTGCGGCGCCAATGTGCCACAGCGGGCCCCGAAGGGGCGAACTTCACAGGACAGCTTGCACGGTCCCAAAAATGGCCCCTACGTTGGGTGTTGCGCAGCTCACACCGTGAGCTCACCCGCCCCGGAAGCGCACCGCACCGCCATGCCCCCACGCAGTGGCACCCGCGGCAAGGACACCGGGT
The DNA here is from genome assembly GCF_051386455.1 of Streptomyces sp. URMC 124. NCBI lineage: Bacteria > Bacillati > Actinomycetota > Actinomycetes > Kitasatosporales > Streptomycetaceae > Streptomyces > Streptomyces sp. URMC 124. The sequence goes on along the minus strand of NZ_JBPQTS010000119.1, from coordinate 23,036 downwards.
GCGAGGTCACTTCACCCCCTTCCATCCCGCCGGAGGCGACATGCTGGTTCTGCCTGCTCCGAAGCACGTGCCCGTCACTCCTGAGATCGAGCCGTTCGAATACCGTCTGCGCGTGCCGAACGACGCCCGGGCCGTTCCCATCGCGCGCGGTACGACTCGTGCCGCGCTGGCGGCTCACGGGCTGGGTGAACTGAGCGGGCGGGCCGAGCTGTTGGCGTGTGAGCTGCTCACCAATGCCATCGTGCACACCGCTGACGCCGCCGAGCTCCGTATCGCCTGGTCGCAGTGGGAGGTCCTCACGCTGACCGCGTGGGACAGCGGTGACCTCCCACCGGCTCCGCGCTCCCGTTCTCACCCCTATGACGACAACGGCCGTGGCCTGACGCTGCTCCGTTCGCTCGCCGACAACTGGGGGTACTTCGCCTCGCCGCACGGTTTCACGTGCCGCCCCTCGAAGGCGGTGTGGTGTTCGATCACGCGCAGGCCGGCGTCGCACCCTTCGGGCGGCTCGCATCCGTAAGCGCCGGCCATTGCTCGAACCAGCGTTCCTCCGCTTCCAGCTGGGCGGCCAGGGAGATCAGGAGCGGCTCGCTGTGTGCCGGGCCCAGGAGCTGGGCGCCCAGGGGCAGGCGGTCGGTGGCCGTGAAGCCCGCGGGGACGTTCATGCCGGGCCAGCCGAGGACGTTCCACGGCCAGGAGTACGGGCAGGCCGCGATCATGGTCGCGTCGGTGCGGCTGCTGTTCAGGGAGGAGAGTTCGCCGATCCGTAGCGGCGGGACGGCCGTCGTCGGCGTGAGGATCACGTCGTAGCGGTCGAAGATCTCCCCGACGCGCCGCCGCAGCGGTTCCTCGGCGGCACGGGCCACGCGCAGTACCCCGCCGCCGAGGAGGAGCCCGCCGCGCGCGTTGACCCTCGTACGGGCGTCGAGCAGGCCGGGGTCGGGGACGCGGCCGGTCCACTCCCGGATGCCGGACATGGAGCGCGGTACGAAGGTGAGGCCGATGAGCCCGTAGCGCGGTTCCTCCTCGATCACCTCGTGGCCCAGGGAGGCCAGTCGTTCGGCGATGCGGACGGTTGCCGCCCGGGCCTCGGGGTCGAGCCGCTGGCGGGCGGCGGCGAAGGCGGGGCGCAGGGAGAGGGCGATCCGCAGGCGGCCCGGAGCGCGCCCGGCGGCCGCGACCACGTCCACGGGCGGCGGCCGGTGCAGATCCCCCGGGTGGCTGCCGCTGACCGCCTGCAGCAGCAGGGCCGCGTCGGCGACCGTACGGGCGAGCGGGCCGTGGCAGGTGATGCCGCGGAAGGCCTCCGGTTCGGGCCAGGTGGAGATGCGGCCCCGTTGCGGTTTGATGCCGACGAGGTGGGTCCAGGCGGCGGGAATCCGGATCGAACCGGCGCCGTCCGAACCGAGCGCAGCCGGTACGAGCCCCGCGGCGACGGCGGCCGCGGCGCCGCCGGAGGATCCGCCGGGCGTGTGCGCGGTACTCCACGGGTTCCGCGTCGCCCCGAAGGCAGGGCCTTCCGTGACGGGCCACTGCCCGAGCTCGGGCGTGTTCGTCTTGCCGATGACGATCGCGCCCGCGGCGCGCAGCCGCCGTACCGCCTCGCTGTCCGCCGTTTTCGGCGGGAAATCGCCCGCGCAGCCGAAGGCGGTGGGCTCGCCGGCAACGTCGACGTCGTCTTTGACCGCCACCGGGACGCCGAGCAGCGGTGGCCGCTCCCCGTCCTCACCCCCTCCCGCCGCGAGCCGCCGGTCCGCCGCGTCCGCTTCGGCGAGCGCGGCCTCGGCCCGTACGCGGCGGAACGCGTTGAGCAGCGGCTGCGAATCCTCGATGCGGGTCAGTGCGCGCTCGACCAGCGCGCGTGACGTGACGTCACCTGCGGCCAAGGCCCTTGCCGAGTCCGTGAGCCCACTGCCCGTCAGGTCCGATAAGCCGGTGGTGTCTGCCATCCGGTCCCTCCCCCGTGGTTCGGAGCTCTTCGCTCCGAATACCGTGAGTGCACCTCTGGCCTCATTTTGTACCCTTCCTCTGGCTTGGGGAGGCGAAGGTGACGTCATCTACGGCGTTGACGGACGAAATACGCGCACTGCACGCGGAGGAGGGGCGGCCGGCCGCGCTGGTCGGGCGGTTCCGCAGGGCGGCGGTGCTGGTTCCGTCGGATGGTCAGGGTGATCTGTGGTCCGTGGAGTACGGCGGGGTCCGCTGGATCTGCGCGTTCACGGACGAGACGGCGCTCGGGCGGTTCGCGCTCAAGCAGGGGGCGGACGGGACGGCCGACTGGGCGTACCGCACGGTCCTCGGCGCGCGGCTGCTGGACGTGGTCGTGCCGGCCCTCGGCGCGCCCGCGGGGATCGCGCTGGACGTCGCCGGGCTTCATCCCGTACTGCTGCCGCCGGTCGTGGGGATCGTCCCTGACGCGTACGCCGTCGATGCGGAGACGGGAACGGAGACGGGAACGGAGACGGAGACCGCCGGGGTGACGGCCGGGGCGACGGCCGGGGCGACGGCCACCGGCGCCCTCTCCCAGGAGGGCTCCGCATGAACGACGGACGTCTCGCCGCCGACGCCGCCGCGCTCGGCGATGTCGCAAAGGGCATCAACGGCGCCATAGGTGAGCTCAAGTCCCTCGGCACGCCCGGACAGGCCGCCGTGGGCCGTGGTTTCGACGAACTCGCCCTCAGTGGAGTGCAGCTGGGGCACGAGGGGCTGGCCGCGGCGTTCCGGACCTTCTGCAACCGGTGGGACTGGGGGGTCCGCGCCCTGGTCCAGGACGGGAGCCAGTTTGCCGAGCGGGTCGGCCTCGCCGCGGGGTACTACCACGAGCAGGACGCCTACATCCGGGACAGCTTCAAGGTCGGCGTGAACGCCGTCATGGGCAATCCGCACCTCCTGGAGGAGGACGTCGAGAAGAAGTCCGTGAGCGAGGTCCTCGCCGACAACCCCGTCAACGACGTCCGTCACGCGGACTACAGCGCAGAATCGTTCCGCAAGGCTGGGGAGAACAGCCGCCAGGTCTGGGCGAACACCCTGCGCGACGCCACCACCGGCGCGGCCAACGGCTTCGGGAAGGGGCCGGTCGGGCGTCAGAGGACGGACGTGCTGAACCGGCTGGCCGACAAGCTCGACGGCGGTGGCGATAGCCACAGCGACAGCCACAGCAACAGCCACAGCAACAGCAACGGCGGGCACCAGGCCGGCACGGCCCCCGGGGCAGGTGACTGATGGGCCTCTGGGACCCGATCGATGCCGTCGGCGAACTCGCCGAGAAGGGCATCAACAAGGTCGAGAAGAAGGCCGGCGAAGCCGTCGAGTGGGGCGCCGGGAAGATCGCCCAGGGGCTCGACAAGATCGGCGCCCACGACGAGGCGCTCGCCGTCAGATACCTGGGCGACCGCACCGCCGCGGACCTCGGCGCGGAGATCAAGGAGCAGCAGCTCGGCGAGACCGAGAACCCACTGGCCCTGATCCACGGCGAGCCCTGGGGCATCGACGCCGCCGTCAAGCACCTGCACGCCTTCCACAAGGCGTTCGACACCGCCCACTCGGGGCTGCAGCGCGTCCGCTCCGGGGAGTGGAAGGGCGAGGGCGCGCGCAGCTTCGACACTCATTTCGCGCCGGAGCCGAAGAAGTGGGCCCGGGCCGCCGACGCCTGTGAGAGCGCGGCGAACGCGCTCGCCGCCTACGCGCACACCGTCCGCTGGGCGCAGAAGCAGGCGGTGGAGGCGCTCCGCCTCTACAAGCAGGGGACCAAGGCGACGAAGAAGGCCGCGGACGCTTACAACGACAAGGTCGACGCGTACAACGCGAAGCTGAAGGACGGCAAGGACCCCGGTGAGCGGCCGGGAGAGTTCCACGACCCCGGCGCCGCGGACATCAAGGAAGCGCACCGGATCCTGGACGAGGCGCGCAAGCAGCGCAACACGGCGGCGGCCGAGGCGAAGTCGAAGATCGACAAGGCGGTGGAGGCGGCCCCGAAGGAGCCGGCCTTCCACAACCGCATGAAGGGCGATGCCCAGGACTTCGCCCTGGGCGGGCAGGTCGAGCTCCTCCACTTCGGCGGCGGGGTCTTCCGGGCGGGTACGGACCTCATGAAGTTCACCCGCAGCCTCAATCCGCTCGACCCGTACAACGTCACGCACCCCGCCGAGTACCTCAACGGTGTCAGCAACACCGCGGCCGGCATCGTGTCCCTCGCGTCCCACCCCGAGCGCGTCCCCGGCGCCCTCCTCGGACCGGGGTGGGGTTCCGACTCCTCCGAGGCCTCCGGGCGCCTCTTCGGCAACGCCTTCCTCTCGCTCTCCAGTGGCGGCGCCGCCGGGGCGGGTACGCGCTTCGGAGCGGCCGCGGGCAGGCACGGCGCGGAGGCGGGCGCGGGCGCCGCGGCGCGCTCGGCCGCGCGGTCCGGCGCGAAGGGAGCCGAGCACGGAAGTGCGGGAAGCGGGGCGCGCACCGCGGCCAAGGAGCACCCGCACGAACCGAACAAGGACCCGAGGGAGGTCGAGGTCTGCGAGACGGACCCCGTGGACATCGCCACGGGCCGCATGTTCCTGCCGCAGACGGACGTCGCCCTTCCCGGCGCACTCCCTCTCCTCTTCTCCCGCCACCTGAAGTCCGGATTCCGCTGCGGCCGCTGGTTCGGGCCGTCGTGGGCGAGCACCGTGGACCAGCGGCTGGAGATCGATGCCGAGGGCGTCGTCTACGTGGACGAGCACGCCCGGCTCCTGGAATACCCGCATCCGGTGCCGGGCGTCCCCACGCTCCCGGCGAAGGGCCCGCGGCGCCCGCTGGCGATCGAGGCCGACGGCACGTACGTCATCAGCGAACCGGGCACCGGCCGCAAGCGGTACTTCACGCCCCACGGCGCCGGTCACCTGGCTCTCCTGCACCAGGAGACCGACCGGAACGGCCACTGGATCACGTACGAGTACGACGCCGGCGGCACACCGACGGCGATCGTCCACGAGGCGGGCCACCGCCTGCGCATCACCACGGAGGCGGGCCGCATAACGGCCCTGCACCTGGCGGGCACGGAACTGATCCGGTACGGGTACGACGGCTCCAGCGACGGCGACGGCTGCACCGGCGGCGACGGCGACACCGGCGGCGACAGCGGCACCGGCGGAAACGTCACCGAGATCATCAACTCCTCGGGCCGTCCGCTGCGCTTCGCGTACGACGAGCGCGGCCGGATGACGTCGTGGACGGACCGGAACGGCACGCACTACGCCTACGCGTACGACGACGAGGACCGCTGCGTCTTCCAGTCGGGGACCGAGGGCCACATGCGCTCCACCCTCGAATACGGCGAGCCCGACCCCGGCAGCGGCCTGCGCATCACCAAGGTGACCAACTCCCTCGGTCACACCAGTACCTTCACCATCAACCGTCGCTCACAGATCGTCGCCGAGACCGACCCGACCGGCGCCACGACGCTGTCCACCTGGGACCGCCACCACCGCCTCCTGTCGCGGACGGACCCGCTGGGCGCGAGGACCGAATTCCGGTACGACGAAGAGGGCCGTCTGACGGACGTGTTCCGTCCGGACGGGCGGCGCATTTCGGCCACGTACAACGCCCTGGGGCTGGCGGAGATGACGACGGGCCCGGACGGGGCGCTCTGGCGCCACACCTACGACGCGGCCGGCAACCGTACGTCGACGATCGATCCCTCCGGCGCGGAAACCCGTTGGAGCTACGACGCCTCGGGGCATCCGTCGGCCGTGACGGACGCGCTGGGCGGGGTCACGCGCATCCGGTGCGACGCGGCCGGCCTGCCCGTGGAGATCACCGATCCGCTGGGCGCGGTCACCAGCTACCGCCGGGATTCGTTCGGCCGCGTGACGACCGTCATCGACCCGCTGGGCTCCACGACCCGTCTGACGTGGACGGTGGAGGGGCGGCCGGCGCGCCGTATCGCCGCGGACGGCGCGGAGGAGCGGTGGACGTACGACGGCGAGGGCAACTGCACGTCCCACACCGACGCGCTGGGCGGGGTGACGCGCTACGAATACGGCCCCTTCGACCTGCTGACGGCGAAGACCGGCCCGGACGGCGTCCGTCACGAGTTCACGCACAACACTCGTCTCCAGCTCACCCGCGTCACCAACCCCCAGGGCCTGACCTGGGACTACACCTACGACCCGGCCGGCCGCCCCGCCACCGAGACCGACTTCGACGGGCGGACGCTGACCTACGCGCACGACGCGGCGGGACGCCTCGTCACCCGTACCAACGGGATGGGTGAGGCGATCACGTACGAGCACGACGTGCTGGGGCGCGTGGTGCGCAAGAACGCGGCGGGCGCGGAGACGACGTACGTCCACGACGCGGCCGGCCGCCTGGCGGAAGCCGTGGGCCCCGACGCGACGCTCGTCTACGGCCGGGACCGCCTCGGCCGCGTCAAGTCCGAGACGACGAACGGCCGGACGCTGACCTTCGCCTACGACGCCCTCGGGCGGCGCACGCGCCGGGTGACGCCGGGCGGGGCGGTGAGCACATGGGCGTACGACGCGGCGGGGCGGCGCACGACCCTGACGGCGTCGGGGAACGTCTTCGAGCTGGAGCACGACGCGGCGGGCAGGGAGGTCGCCCGCCGCTTCGGCGCGGACCTCGCCCTCACCCTGACGCACGGCTGGGACGCGGTCGGCCGCCTCGTCTCCCAAGGCCTCACCAGCGGCCCGGACGACGCGAGCGAACTCCTCCAGCACCGCGCCTACACCTACCGCCGCGACGGCCACCTCACCGGCATCACCGACCTCACGAACGGCTCGCGCACCTTCGACGTCGACGCGGCGGGCCGCGTCACGACCGTCCGGGCCGCCGACTGGACCGAGCGCTACGCGTACGACGAAGCCGGCAACCAGACGGAGGCGACGTGGCCGGCCGCCCACCCGGGCGGCAAGGCCCAGGGCGCGCGCACGTACACCGGCACGCGCATCACCCGCGCGGGCGGCATCCGCTACGAACACGACGCACAGGGCCGCGTCATCCTCCGCCGGAAGACCCGGCTCTCACGCAAGCCGGACACCTGGCGCTACGAGTGGGACGCGGAAGACCGCCTGACGGGGGTGACCACCCCGGACGGCACGCGCTGGCGCTACGCGTACGACCCACTGGGCCGCCGCACGGCCAAGGAACGCCTGACGGCGACGGGCGAAGTGGCAGAACGCGTCGACTTCACCTGGGACGGCGCAACCCTCGCGGAACAGACCACGCATTCACCGTCCCTGCCCAACCCCATCACCCTCACCTGGGACCACAACGGCCTCCACCCGATAGCCCAGACCGAACGCATATCGGCGGCGGACGCACCCCAACGCGAGGTGGACCGCCGGTTCTTCGCCATCATCACGGACCTGGTGGGCACGCCAACGGAGTTGGTGGACGAAACCGGCCGAACCGCCTGGCGCACCAGAGCCACCCTCTGGGGCACGACGGCGTGGTCGCGCGACAGCACGACCTACACCCCACTCCGCTTCCCAGGCCAATACTTCGACCCGGAAACCGCCCTCCACTACAACTACCACCGCCACTACGACCCGGAAACGGCCCGCTACACCTCCCCGGACCCCCTGGGCCTCACCCCGGCCCCGAACCCGGCGACGTACGTCGACAATCCGCACACGTGGGCAGATCCACTGGGGCTGGCGCCAGCATGTGAAGAGCAACATGGTGAGCACCTGTTCCGCGGCACCACTCCAAATTTCGAGGGGAGTCAGGGGACCCAGAAATGGGGAATCACTCCCACGTCAACGGACCCTGGAGTGGCCACTGCGTTCGCGACGCATTCGGAGCAGTTCGGTGAGGCCATCGTCCTGGGTGTGCCTAGGAGTTCCCTTGAGGGGATCCCCTCCCACCACGGTTACATCGCTGCCGAAGCCGAGGTCGGTGTTGAGCTCTCCGCGTCGGAGCTTGCCCAGCGTGCCACCTTCACCATATCTGCCGCGAAGGCTCGTGAGATCCTCAGTGGCATGGGAGTTGACATACCTAGGAGAATCGGAATAGGTGACTTGGATCAGCTTCTGCGGGATATCCCAAAGTTGTCACCTGAGCAAATCAACAGGTTCGTCTCGGAGGCTTACGGTCATGGGTGAAGGCGTTGAAGACGTCCAGCTGCGAATCCTGGAAGTTGTTTCCGTAGGTGAGGAAGAGGCGGTATGCGTCGTCCGCTGTCTTTCCGGGATGGCGTATCCAGGAATGGCGTTCTCCGTCTCTGGTGCTGCAGATGGTGAGGTGACTCCTTCAGATTTGAATCTGGAGTGGATCGAGCGATACGGATTCCGCACGGATGTCCTCGACGCGCCGCATGCAGCAAAGGTGAGTCTGTGCGGGCCAATGGCGTCCCGGTTGAACCCGGACGCGACGGTCTCGTCTGTCGAGGATTGAAGAGCGGCCAGCCCTCCGGGCGCGGTAAGCCGTCCGCTTGGCTAGGGCGAAAGTTGTAGTCGAGGCTCGGACGGGGAGCCTGGCACCCCATCGGTGGCGCTGCGAGCGTGGGCCGGGCAACTCACTCCACCGGGGCCGATCCGACGGCGCTGCGGTGCGTGCTGCGGTGTCTTGCCACTCGGCAGATTTTCCGGGAGGACGAGGAGGGGGCGTTTCACCTGACGCCCGCCGCGGAGTTGCTGCGGGCCGACGGGCCGGGTCGTTGGCGCCACGGGCAGGTCTTGCCGCCGGGCCGGGGCTGTCTGGCGTGCTATTCGACCGGGTGCCCGCTCTGCGGGACCCTCTCCTCGACGTGCCCGGGACGGGGCCGCTGGCGCGCCGAGGCCGGTGACTTCTTCGCGGCCGCCGGTGTGACCGGAGGGCGCAGACCTCTACCTCCTCATGCGCGTCTTGCCCGACGGGGACGACGACCACTGCGTGTGTATTCTCGCCGCCTGCCGTGCGGCTATGGCGCCGGGCGGCCGCATCCTGCCCGCTGCCGCTTTCGCCTCCGTCGTGGAGGTGGTTGCCGACCCGCTCCGATGGGCTAGCGGCCCGCCCCGCGCGTCATCAGGAGCAGTGCTCCGATGGCGATGATCGGGGTGAGCACGATGAGGGCGAGGCCCATGGGGTTGCGGTGGTGGTAGACCCAGCGGGTGCCGTAGCGCTGGCGGGTGAAGACGGGCTGGTCGTCGCTGGGGGCGCGGTCTCGGCCGTGATCGCCGGTGTGGTCGTTCTCGGGGCGCATGGAGCCAGGCTACGGACGGCCGTTCGACATGGCGATCATTTTGTCGCACCCCTGTGGTTTTGTGGCGCGGCTGGTACATCCGGGCCGAGGGGCCGAGGGGCCGAGGGGCCGCGGGGCCCCTACGGAGCGAGGATGTCCAGCTCCGCCATCGCGCCCGCGGTGATCTCGCGGGTGAGTGCCTCCGCGCGGGCCGCGTCCCGTTCCCGTACGGCCTCGGCGACGCGGATGTGGAGGGTGACGGCGGCCGGGTCGGGGTCGGTGAACATGACCTGGTGTTCCGTGCGGCCGGTGAGGACCTCGGCGACGACGTCGCCCAGGCGGGCGAACATCTCGTTGCCCGAGGCGCGCAGGATCACCCGGTGAAAGGCCACGTCGTGGACCAGGTAGGCGGCGAGCTGCTGGCCGCGCGAGGTGGCGACCATGCCGAGGGCGTGGCGTGTGAGCTCCTCGCACTGCTCGGCCGTGGCCAGGCGTGCCGCGAGGCCCGCCGCGACGGGTTCCACCGCCGAGCGCAGCACGGTCAGTGAGCGCAGCTGGCGCGGGCGGTCGGCGCCGGCCAGGCGCCAGCGGATGACCTGCGGGTCGTAGACGTTCCACTCCTCGGTGGGGCGGACGGTCACGCCGACCCTGCGCCGGGATTCGACGAGGTGCATGGACTCCAGGACGCGTATGGCCTCGCGGATCACGGTGCGCGAGACCTCGAAGCGGCGTTCCAGCTCGTCGGTGCGCAGCACGCTGCCCGGCGGGTAGGCGCCCGCCGTGATCGCGGGCCCGAGGGACTCCAGCACGCGTCCGTGCAGCCCCTGCCCCTGGTTTTCCATGGGGCAAGCCTACGGTCCCCGGTCACGGCAAATTAAGTATGACGTTTGAGTCACAGGGGCTTGAATATGTCGTACGTAATGGGTTTCAGTGATGCCGCGCCGCTTGCGGCGCCGCATCACGTCGCATCACCGTCAATGAAGACAGCGAGGCCCCCGATGAGCAGCCGTCCGGCATACCCCCACGTCGTCGTCGTGATGGGCGTCGCCGGTACGGGCAAGACCACCGTGGGCCCGCTCGTCGCGGAGGCCCTCGGCGTTCCCTATGCCGAAGGCGACGACTTCCACCCGGCCGCCAACATCGCCAAGATGGCCGCCGGCACCCCGCTCGACGACGCCGACCGGGCCCCCTGGCTCGACCTCATCGGCGACTGGGCGAGGTCGCGCGCGGCCGCAGGCACCGGCGGCGTCGTCACCTGCTCGGCGCTCAAGCGCGCCTACCGCGACCGGCTGCGGGAGTCCACGCCCGGCCTCGTCTTCCTGCACCTCACTGGCAACCGCGAACTGATCGCGGCCCGCATGGCGGCCCGCAAGGGCCACTTCATGACCACCCGGCTGCTGGACTCCCAGTTCGCCACCCTCGAACCCCTCGATGCCGACGAGGCGGGCGTCGCCGTCGACGTCACCCCCGAAGCCGCCGTCATCGCCGAACGAGCCGTCGCCGCCCTGCGGCAGCTGTAACCCCTCTTTCTCCCCCTCCCCCTCCAAGGAAGCCCCGTGAGCACTCTCAGCGTCGAGATGCTGGCCGCGGCCCCCGCCGAACCGATCACTTCGGCGGGTCACGCACAGCTGGGCATCGCCGTCCTCACCGGCATCGCCGTCATCGTCCTCCTCATCACCCGCCTCAAGCTGCACGCCTTCCTCTCCCTGACCATCGGTTCGCTGGTGCTCGGGGCCGTGGCGGGCGCGCCCATGGACAAGGCCATCGCGAGCTTCACCACCGGGCTCGGCGCGACGGTCTCCGGCGTCGGCGTCCTCATCGCGCTCGGCGCGATCCTGGGCAAGCTCCTCGCCGACTCCGGCGGCGCCGACCAGATCGTGGACACGATCCTGGCGAAGGCGGGACCGCGCTCGATGCCCTGGGCGATCGTGCTGATCGCGGGCGTCATCGGCCTGCCGCTCTTCTTCGAGGTCGGGATCGTGCTGCTGATCCCCGTGGTGCTGCTCGTCGCCAAGCGCGGCAACCACTCCCTGATGCGGATCGGCATTCCCGCGCTCGCCGGGCTGTCCGTCATGCACGGCCTGGTGCCCCCGCACCCCGGACCGCTCGCCGCCATCGACGCGATCGGCGCGAACCTCGGCGTCACCCTCGCCCTGGGCGTGCTCATCGCCGTGCCCACCGCCGTGATCGCCGGACCGCTGTTCTCCCGGGTGGCGGCCCGCTGGGTGGACGTCACGCCGCCCGAGAAGCTCATACCGCAGCGGCCCTCGGCCGACCTGGAGCGCCGGCCCGGCTTCGTCGCCACCGTGGTCACGGTGATGCTCCCCGTCGTCCTCATGCTGGCCAAGGCCCTCGTCGACATCGTCGTGGACGACCCCAAGGACCACGTCCAGCGCGTCACCGACGTCATCGGCTCGCCGCTGATCGCCCTGCTCGCCGCCGTCCTCGTCGGACTCTTCACGCTCGGCCGGGCCGCCGGCTTCGGCCGCGACCGGCTCGCCTCGACCGTGGAGAAGTCCCTCGTCCCCATCGCCGGCATCCTGCTGATCGTCGGCGCCGGCGGCGGCTTCAAGCAGACCCTGATCGACGTGGGCGTCGGCCGGATGATCCTGGACTTCTCCAAGGACTGGTCGGTCCCGGCCCTGCTGCTGGCGTGGCTGATCGCCGTCGCCATCCGGCTCGCGACGGGCTCGGCGACGGTCGCCACCATCTCGGCCGCGGGCCTGGTCGCCCCGCTGGCCGCCGACATGAGCACGACGCACGCCGCGCTGCTCGTCCTGGCCGTGGGCGGCGGCTCGCTGTTCTTCAGCCACGTCAATGACGCCGGGTTCTGGATGGTGAAGGAATACTTCGGCATGGACGTCGGCCAGACGATCAAGACCTGGTCGCTGATGGAGACCGTCATCTCCGTTGTCTCCCTCGTCTTCGTCCTGCTGCTGTCGCTGGTCCTGTGACCCTCCGGCCCCTCCCGTTCCGCTGGCCCCTCCCGTTCCGCTGACCCCTCCGTTCCGCTGGTCCCTCCGTTCTGCTGGTCCCACCGGTCCCGCTGATCCCTCCGGTCCGTTGCTCCTCTCGGCCGTGGCTGCGCAGCCCGCTCTGCGTTGCTGCCGCTGTGATGGACATATCGGACCGTAGGCTTCGCACATGCGCATCGGAAGACCTGTCGCCCTGCTGCTCGGCGCCTCCCTGCTGGCAGCCGGCTGTACGAGCAGCCCCTCCCCGAAACACGCGGACGCGAAGAGCACCCCGAACGGCGGCGCCGCCGCCACCGCGTCCCCCGACGCGGCGGCGGGGCCGCTGGGCGCCTCCGACCTCCAGGGCCGCTGGTGGACCTGGGCCTCCTCCAGCCCCAGCGGCTCCAACCCCGTCGAGGACCGGGACGGCAGCCTGTGCGCCCAGGGCCAGAAGGACGGCGTCTGGTTCCTCGCCGGCACCTTCGGCGAACGCGCCAAGCGCACGTGCGCCGTCCCGGCCGAGCGGCGGGTCGCCTTCCCGCTGGTGAACCTGATGAGCGACCAGGCCGGCTGCTCCGAGTTCATGGCCCCCGCCAAGGGCACCGCGACCCTCGACGGCAAGCCCCTGCGGGCCGAGCGCTACGACGCCACGCCGGTACGGGTCAGCGCCGTGGAGGGCAACCCCCTCACCGACGGCGGCGGCAGCTTCCGCACCCACGCATGCGGGCTGTGGGTGCAGATGGAGCCCCTGCGCCCCGGCAACCACACCCTGCAGATCCGGGGCTCCTCCGGCCGCTTCGCCGTCTCCGTCGACTACACCCTCAAGGTCCCGGCGGCGGGGGCGGCGACGAACCACGACGGGGTCTGAGCCGCCGCGGACCGAGCCGAGCCCGGGGCCCGCACGAAGCCCCGCCCTGGGCCCCGCACGGAGCCCGTCCCGGGCCTCGCCCCGGGTGGCCTCAGGCGGCCGGTATTGCCGCGGTCACCGGCGCCGCCGCTATGCCCGACACCCGCGCCAGGTACGCCCGTACGTCGGCCGCCTCGTCCGTGGCCAGCCCGACATAGCCGTCCGGGCGGATCAGGAACAGCCCCTTGCCGTAGGCGTCCGCGGCATGCCCGCCGGCGTCGACCAGGTCGGGCGCGGTCCCGCCCACCCGGTACATGCGGACCCACTCCGCATCCGCCACCGCGGCCGCGGCCTGCTCGCCCACGGCGTCCGAACCGGTGAGGTCCAGCAGGGTGAAGTGCGGGCCCCGGAAGGCGTCGAAGAGGGTGAACGGCGCACCGGAAGCGTCCGTGCAGGGCGCGTCGGGCGCCCGGTCCCCGGCCCGCAGCCCGTCCTCAGGGAGGTCCCGGCGCAGCTCGCGGGCCAGCGGGCCCGTGCGGTAGGTGAGGGTGAGCTGGTGGGTCTCCTTGCCGCGCCGCGACAGGCCCCGCTCCAGGCCGACACTGCGGTCCTGCCCGTGCATGCGGGTGCTCAGCTTCAGCACGTCGGCGGCCACCTGCGTGCGCTCGGCGTCGTACGTGTCGAGCAGGGCGTCCGGCGCGCCGTGCCGCAGGACGGCGCCGAGCTTCCAGCCGAGGTTGTAGGCGTCCTGCAGGCTGGTGTTGAGGCCCTGCCCGCCGGCGGGGGAGTGGATGTGCGCGGCGTCCCCGGCGAGGAGGACCCGGCCGTCGCGGAAGCGCGCGGCCATGCCGGCCTTGGGCTGGAAGGCCGAGGCCCAGATGACCTCTTCCGGCACGAGGCCCGTGAGCCCCGTGCGCGCGGCGATGAGCCGGGCCAGGGCCTCGGGCGTGGCGTCGCGTGCCGGGTCCGGGACGTAGGAGGTGTCCTGCCAGAAGGCCATGATCTGGAGGGTGTCCGTCGTGCCCTCCAGCGGGCGCAGACCGAGGAGGCCGCCGGGCGCGCTCGTCCACATGTGCCAGTGGGTGCGGTCGATCCCCGCGCGCTCGAAGCCGGTCATCCGCACGTCGGCGATCAGGGCGTGCCGCTCGTCGACGATCTCCACCTCGAAGGGCACTCCGAGCGCCTTCCGCACCGCGCTGCGCCCGCCGTCCGCCGCGACGAGATAGCCGGCCCGCACCGTCTCCACCGTGCCGTCGGCGTGCCGCAGCTCGGCCGTGACGCCGTGCTCGTCCTGCGTGAAGCCCGTGAGGCCGGTGTTGAAGTCCACCCGGCCGCCCAGCGCTTCGAGGCGCTCGTACAGCACCTCCACCGTGCGCCACTGGGGGCACATCAGCACATTCGGGTAGGGCACGCCGGGCGAGGGGTCGCCGGGCTCCACGAGCTGCCACTCGCGTCCGCGCTCGGTGCCCTCCCACGTCTGCATCGTCGGGATGGGGCCGCCCGCGGCGAGCAGGGCCTTGACGGCTCCGAGGTCGTCCATCACTTCCAGGCTGCGCGGCTGGACACCCGTGCCGCGCGAGCCGGGGAAGCCGCGCCCCTCCTTCTCCACGAGCCGGTGGCGGATGCCGCGCCGGGTGAGGTCGATGGCGAGGACGAGGCCGGTGGGCCCGGCGCCCGCGATGAGTACTTCGGTGTCCAGTGCTGCAGTGACCGGTGCTGCGGTGTCGCTTGCCGCTGTGTCCAGTGCTGCGGTCTCCACGAGAACCCCCCTTAACGTTGTTAAGTTCGTGCTGTCCCCAGCCTGAACTGAACACCGTTAAGCTGTCAAGGTGGCAACTCGCATCGACCGCGCCCAAGTGGCCGAAACCGCCCTCCGTCTGCTCAATGAGGTGGGCCTCGAAGGCCTGACCCTGCGCAGGATCGCCAAGGAGCTGGGCGTCCAGGCCCCGGCCCTCTACTGGCACTTCAAGAACAAGCAGGAGCTGCTCGACGAGGTCGCCACGGAGATGTTCCGGCGCATGGCCGAGCCGCTGTCGGCCGTCGACAGCAGCACCTGGCAGGAGTGCCTGGCCGGATCGGCCCGCGTGGTGCGCCGCTTCCTGCTCGGCTACCGCGACGGCGCCAAGGTCTTCGGCGGCACGCGCCTGACCGGCCGCAGCTACGCCGGGCCGGTCGAGGAGATGATGCGCACCATCGTGGCGGCGGGCTTCACGCCGAGCGCCGCCGCCCGCGCCTGGTTCACCGTCAACACGTACACGATGGGGTACGTGATGGAGGAGCAGTCCGTGCACCCCGTCCCGGGCGGCGAGCGCGATCCCGCCTACGACCTGGAGCGGCGCGCCGACCGCCTGGAGGGCTACCCCCTCGCCATAGCGGCCGGCGTGGAGTTCTTCGGCGACCTCGAGACCGGCTTCGAGGACGGCCTGCACGCCGTCGTCGCCGGCATCGAGGCCACGCTGCTACCGCCGGGTGGCGCCGGGGTCGAGTGACCTGCGCAGGAGGGGCGTCAGCCGCCGTTCCACGCAGCGGTTCAGCACCCAGGCCAGGCCCAGCATCACGGCGAGGGTCAGGCCCAGCGTCGCGTACGAGGGGATGCCGAGGCTGCGGTGCAGGGCGCCGATCACCACCCACCCCAGGTGCTCGTGCACGAGGTAGAACGGGTACGTCAGCGCCCCCGCGACCGTCAGCCAACGCCAGTCCATCCGGCGGAGCCTGCCCAGGGCGACGGCCGCCACCGCCGCGTACCCGAGCGCCACGACGGCGACGATCACGTACGGGGAGCGGTAGGAGAAGTAGTGCGGGTTCGGCGGGTGCCACAGCCCCGCCACCGCGTAGTGCTGCCCGACCAGGAAGCTCACGGCGACGACCCCCCAGTGCAGGAGGTCGTTCCCGAAGCGGTGGACCAGGTACAGGCCGATGCCGCCGATGAAGTACGACGAGTACTCCGGCATCACCACGACCCGCAGGAACTCCACGTGCGAGGCCGTCGTCACCACCGTCGCCAGCGTCCACACCGCGCAGAACAGCAGCACCCGGCGCCGCGTCGCCCCCGGCAGCACGACGAACAGCGCGAAGAGCGCGTAGAACCGCAGCTCCGCCCACAGCGTCCAGCACACGCCCAGCACGCGCTGCGCGCCCACCGGCTGCTGCAGCATCGTCAGGTTCACGAGCCTGTCGCTGAACGAGACCGTCTTGTACGCGACCCACGGCAGCGCGAACGCGACGGTGACCAGCAGGATCGCCGCCCAGTAGGCCGGGTAGAGGCGGGCGGCGCGCGAGGCGAAGAAGGAGCGCAGGGGGCGCCCCCAGCCGCTCATGCAGATCACGAAGCCGCTGATCACGAAGAAGATCTCGACGCCGAGGCAGCCGTAGGCGAACGCGCCCGACAGGGTGGGGAATTCGTGGCGCGGCGAGGCGCCCCACGCGCGGCTGACGTCACCGTCGCGGCCGCCGTAGTGGTACAGCGCCACCATCAGGGCGGCGACCAGGCGCAGAGCGTCCAGAGCGCGCAGGCGGCTGCCGCCGGGGGTGCCCCGTAAGGGTGCCGGTTGCTCCCCGGCGGCCTCGCGGCGGGGACGGAGGCGGGGGAGGGCCGGAGCCGTCATGAGTTCACCATCGCCTTGGCCGGTGCCTTCGCCTTCGTCAGGCGCCGCTGCAGCGCCCGTGCCCGCCGGGCGACCCTGCGGACGGCCGCATTGCGCGGCAGGAAGGACAGTTGCGACGGGATTCCGCCGGGGAGCGCGAGGGCGGTGAGGCGGCGGCGTTTGAAGTAGCGGCGGGTGCGGGGGGTCAGGTGGGCGGTGAGGTAGCGCTCGGCGGCGCCGCGGAGGTGCGGGTAGATCCGGGGCTGCATCGCAAAGCCGACGGCGGCCAAGAGGCCGCTGAGATCGGCATGCCCGCCGTTGTCGGGTGCACCTCCGTGGGTGGCGTTGTGCCCACCCGTCCCGCCCTGCGGGACGCCTGCCCACAACGGGGGGAGTAGTGCATCGACCAGAGTCACCGGCACCCTGTTGCTGTTCTGGTACGGGCTCAGGCGTTCCAGGAGGAGGTCCGTGCCGGTGCGGGCCGCCGGGAGGCCGTAGAAGGACGTTGCCGTCAGCAGGGCCGTCGAGAAGCAGCCGGTCACCAGGGCCGGGCGGAGCCGCTGGTAGGCGACCTCCGCCAGGACGGGCGCGTCGAGGACCGTCAGGGTGACGCCGAGCCGTCCGGCCTCCTCCTCCAGCATCTGCGACCAGCGGGCCGGCGCCGCGGGGTGGGGCTTGAAGACGAGCTCGCGGTGGCCGCGCCCGGCCGCGCCGCGCAGCATCCGTACGTGGAGCTGCTCCTCCTCCTCGGGGGTGAGGATGTCGAGCGCCGACAGGTACTGCCCGAGCAGCAGCGCGGCGCCTTCGGGCGCGTCGAGGGCGGGTGCGGCGTCGGCGAGTTCGGCGAGCACTTTGGTGAAGGCCTCCGTGGGGACGACCTCCGGCGCGACGCCGAACTCCGAGAGCAGCAGCGGCCGCAGCCCGGGTACGAGGTCGAGGTGGAGCAGCCGCCCGACGCGGGTGCCGATCAGCGGGTCGAGCTTGTTGCGGGTGGGGCCGTAGCTCATGAGCCCGTCGGCGTAGACGTCGAGGGGTGCGTCGGGGAAGCACTGCACGATCGCGAGCGCGGGGCTGACCTGGAGGGACTCGACGGCGAGGGAGACGTCGTCGTCGCCGAGGTCCCACAGCAGCCGCAGGTGGCGTTCCCACAGGGGGGCGTCGTCCGGGCGGGGCGACCAGCCGGACGGGTGGAAGGGGCGGATCGCGTCGTTCCAGGACAGGACGCCGTCGAAGCGGCTGCGCAGCCGCTCGAAGCCCGCGGACTCGTCCAGGGCCGGGGTGGTCTCCGGGACGGCCGCGGTGTTGGCGACGAGCAGCAGCCGGCGGTCGGCGGGGGTGAAGCACCCGGCGTCCAGGGCGGCGGCGAGCGTCGCGGCTCCGTAGAGCGTGGAGGCGAGGAAGACCTGGGTGCGGGGGCGCGCGGGGGGCGGGAGGGCGGACATCAGGCAGCCGCCCCTGCGGCGTCCCCGGCCGGCCGTCGCCTCAGCCTTCGCAAACGGATCGCACGGTCGTAGTCCATGGAATTCACGGCGTCCTTGACGAGTTCCTGTGGCAGGCGGCGCAGTGCGGCCGCGCTCTTCGTGCGCAAGGCGCGGGCTACCTGCGGCTCAAAACGTTCGCTATTCGTCAGGTGATGGGCAATGATTGCGCAATACGTTCGAACGGCCTTCGGGAGGAATTCTTCCGCGTCCTTGTCCCGGGCCGTTTCCTCGATGACCTGGTCGAAAGCGCGCAGGAAATCGAGCTGGCGTACGTCGCCGATCCGGGTCAGCGAAGTGGCGACTCCGCGCCGGTAGAAGACACCCAGCAGCCCGGCCACGGCGAACGTGCGCGCCTCGCGGTGCAGGCGCCAGATCCAGGGCCGGTCCTCGGCGGTGCGCAGGCCGTCGGTGAAGTGCAGCAGCCCGGCGTCGAGCAGCCGCCGGTGGTAGATGCCCGCCCAGGCGTACGGATAGTCGACGGACGTCGAGCGGTCCGCCGGCAGGATCGCGCCGCGGGGGTCCAGGACCACCCCGCGGCGGCCGTGCGGCACGCGCTGCACGGTGCGGGTGCGGCCGGTGCACTGCACGTGGTCCGTGCGGACGAAGTCGACGTCCAGCTCCTCGGCGAAGGCGACGAGCTGCGCGTAGTAGCCGGGCGCGAGCCAGTCGTCGCCGTCGAGGAAGGTCAGGTACTCGCCCCGCGCCGCGTCCAGACCGGTGTTGCGGGCGGTGGCGAGGCCGGCGTTGCGCTCGTGGCGCACGACCACGGCGCCCGGCAGCTCGCGCCCGGCGCGCTCCAGGAGCGCCGGCGTGCCGTCGGTCGAACGGTCGTCCACGAGAATGAATTCGAAATCCTCACGGGCGTTCGCGCGCAGACTTCTCAGCACATCGGGCGCAAAGGTCTGAACATTGAAGAACGGGACGATGACGGAGAGCTTGGCCACCCCGGCGACATTAGGCGGCCCCCCGGCATTCGTCTTGTCCGCGGGCGGGCGCTGAGGTGAACGAAGCGCGGCGGAATGATGAACCCGACCCGTCCCCGGGCCGCTTCGCCGATCGTCGGTGTGCTGTTTACCGGCTGTTGCCCTCGCGTTGGGCAACGAAGCGGAATGGATTTCTATCGTCGGCGACGTGCCATCACGTACCGAACCTTCGCTGCGGATCGCCGTGCTCGCCGACTCCGACACCCGGTGGAAATGGGGGGCGCTCACCGCGCACCGCCTCGCCCCGGGCGCACGGCTCGACGGCCGCCTCCTGAGGGGCCGCGCGACCCCCACCGCCCGCCAGCTCACCGAAGTGGGCGTGGCCGCGGCGGAGATCGGCGAGGTCACCGCGACGGAATTCGTCCGCTCGGCCGGCCGCGACCGCTACGACGTCGTGGTGCTCGCCTGCGTCGGCGGCGCCGTCCAGGCCGTGCTGCACGGCCTCGCCGCGGCCTGGGAGGGCGAGCCCGTCCGGCCCGTCGTCGTGACCGGCTACGTGGGCGTCGTCTACGAGAAGCTCGCCGACGGGCTGCTCCTGCGCCACGGGGCCGACCTCGTCCTCGCCAACTCCCCGCACGACGCGGACCGTTTCCGCGAGGTCTACGAAGGGGTGGGTGCGGACGCGTCGTGCGTGACCGAGTGGGCGCTGCCCTTCCTCGGCGACCGGAACGGTTCCGGCCGCGATCAACAGCGCGCGTTCACCGTCGTGTTCGCCGCCCAGCCCTCCGTGCCGGAGAGCCGTGCCGACCGCGCGTACCTGCTGCGCCGCGCCGTCGCGCACGCCCGCGCGCACCCGGAGCGCGAGGTGTTCATCAAGCTCCGCAGCAAGCCCGGAGAGCACACCACGCACATCGAGGAACTCCCGTACCAGAAGCTCGCCCTGCGCCTGCCCGGCGGACTGCCGCCCAACTGCCGCCTCGTCTACGGGCACATGGGAGAGGTCCTCGACCGCACCGACCTCCTGGTCACCGTGAGTTCCACCGCGGCCCTGGAGTCGCTCCACCGCGGGATCCCCACCGCCGTCCTCACCGACCTCGGTGTCCGCGAGTCCCTCGGCAACCACCACTTCCTCGGCTCGGGCTGCCTCGCCTCCTGGGACCGGCTCGACGCGGGGCACCTGCCCGAAGCCGACCCGCGGTGGACCGCCCGCCAGGGCGTGCCCTCCGACGGCTCCGGGGAGACCGTCTTCGCCGCCGCCGGGCAGCGCGTCGCGGACCTCGCCGCCCGGCCCGGCCTTCCGCCCCTCGCCCCGTACTACACCGCGGCCACCGCACCCGGCTACCTCCCCGCCGTCCTCGCCCGCCACGGCCTCGACCACCGGGGCCGGCCCCTTCCCGGCCGGGCGGGGACACCCCGCGAGGAGAGCGCCCTGCGCCGCGCGGGCCGCGCCGCCCTGCGCGACGCGGCCCGCGGGGCCTACCGCCACGGCGTCCAGCGGGTCGCTCCGCTGATCCGCCGGGTGGGGGAGCTGTGACCGCCGCGACCCGCCCCGAGGCCGCCGCTCCGCACACCCCGAACCCCCGGATACGCAAGGAGCCCGCCATGCAAGCCGCCGCCCAGGCCGTCCTGGCCGTCATCCCCGCCCGCGGCGGGTCGAAGGGCGTGCCCGCGAAGAACCTCGCGGCCGTCGGAGGCGTGCCCCTCGTGGCCCGCGCCGTCCGTGCCTGCCGCGCCGCCCGCCTCGTCACCGACGTCGTCGTCTCCACCGACGACCCCGGGATCGCGGCCACCGCGCGCAGCGCCGGAGCCGTCGTCGTGCACCGCCCCGCGACGATCGCGGGGGACACCGCCACCAGCGAAGCCGCCGTGCTGCACGCGATGGACGCCTACGAGGCGCTGCACGGCGCCGGGGTCGGCACGGTCCTGCTGGTGCAGTGCACGAGCCCGTTCCTGACCAGCGGGGACGTCGACGGCGTGGCCGCGGCGGTCGTCGAAGGCGGCGCGGACAGCGCGCTGACGGTGGCGCCGTTCCACGGCTTCGTGTGGCGCGCGGAGGATGACGCTGACACCGGCATCGGCATCGGCACCGACGCCGACCCTGGTGCCGCCGACGCCGACGCCGGTGCTGACACCGACGCCGACGCTGCCACCGACACCGACACCGACACCGTCACCGGTGCCGACGCCGCCACAACGGACCGCACGCCCGGCGCGCAGGCCGAGGGGCGCGCCCCCGCCCCGGTCGCCCCCTCCGGCGCCCGCGGCGTCAACCACGACAAGGCGCACCGCCCCCGCCGCCAGGACCGGCCCCAGGACCTCCTGGAGACCGGCGCCGCCTACGCCATGCGCGCCGACGGCTTCCGGGCCGCCCGGCACCGGTTCTTCGGCCGGACCGAACTCGTCCGCTCCGAAGCCGCCCGCGTCCTGGAAGTCGACGACCCGCACGACCTCGCCCGCGCCCGCGCCCTCGCGCCCCTCCTCGACGGCCCCGACCCCGCCGTGCGCCCCACGCGCGCCGACGTCGACGCCGTCGTCATGGACTTCGACGGCACCCAGACCGACGACCGCGTCCTCATCGACGCCGACGGCCGCGAACTCGTCGCCGTCCACCGCGGCGACGGCCTCGGCGTCGCCGCCCTGCGCCGCGCCGGACTCGCCCTGCTCATCCTCTCCACCGAGGCCAACGCCGTCGTCGCCGCCCGCGGCCGCAAGCTGCGCGTGCCCGTCCTGCACGGCGTCGACCGCAAGGACCGCGCGCTCAAGCAGTGGTGCGAGGAGCAGGGCGTCGCCCCCGACCGCGTGCTCTACGTCGGCAACGACGTCAACGACCTCTCCTGCCTCGGGCTCGTCGGCTGGCCGGTCGCGGTCGCGGACGCCCACGACACCGTGCGCGGCGCGGCCCGTGCCGTCACCGCCGCCCGCGGCGGCAGCGGCGCCCTGCGCGAGATCGCCACCTGGCTGCTGGGCCCCGGCCTGGCCATGCCCTGAGCCCTCCCGCCGGAGCTCAGGCCCCTCACGACCCCGTCCCGTCCCCGCACCGCGAAGGAACCGCCCCGCATGAACCCCGTGCTCTCCGCCCCGTACGCCCCCGTCCGCACCCTCGGCGCCAAGACGGCCGGGCCCGGCCACCCCGTCTACATCACCGGGGAGATCGGCATCAACCACAACGGCGACCTGGCCAAGGCCTTCGCCCTCATCGACGCCGCCGCCGACGCGGGCTGCGACGCCGTCAAGTTCCAAAAGCGCACCCCCGAGATCTGCACGCCCCGCGACCAGTGGGACGTCGAGCGCGACACGCCCTGGGGCCGGATGCGCTACATCGACTACCGCCACCGGGTGGAGTTCGGCGAGGACGAGTACCGCGCCATCGACGCCCACTGCCGCGAGCGCGGCATCGACTGGTTCGCCTCGCCGTGGGACACCGAGGCCGTCGCCTTCCTGGAGAAGTTCGACGTCCCCGCCCACAAGGTGGCCTCCGCCTCCCTCACCGACGACGAGCTGCTGCGCGCCCTGCGCGCCACCGGCCGCACGGTGATCCTCTCCACCGGCATGTCCACCCCGAAGCAGATCCGGCACGCCGTCGAGGTGCTCGGCAGCGAGAACATCCTGCTCTGCCACGCCACCTCCACCTACCCCGCCAAGGCCGCCGAGCTCAACCTCCGGGTGATCCACACCCTCCGCGCCGAGTACCCCAACGTGCCGATCGGCTACTCCGGCCACGAGACGGGCCTGCAGACCACCCTCGCCGCCGTCGCCCTCGGCGCCGCCTTCGTCGAGCGCCACATCACCCTCGACCGGGCCATGTGGGGCTCGGACCAGGCCGCCTCCGTCGAGCCCGGCGGCCTGGCGCGGCTCGTGCGCGACATCCGCGTCGTCGAGGAGTCCCTCGGCGACGGCGTGAAGCGCGTCTACGACAGCGAGCTCGGCCCGATGCGCAAGCTGCGCCGGGTCGCGGGCGTCGTCGCCGAGGCCGGCGACCGCGAGCCGGCCACGGTCTGACGGGCCCCAGGTGACCCCGAGCCCGGGTGATCGTCAGCAGCAGCTGGACGTAGCGCGAGAACGGGTCGCCGATCACGATCCGGTGCGCCCGGCGCAG
>NZ_JBPQTS010000118.1:0-24724 GCF_051386455.1 Streptomyces sp. URMC 124 | reverse complement strand
GGGGCCGGACCGCTGAGCGAGGGGCGGCGGCGCACACCTCAGGCCGCCACGGGAGGAACCCCCTCGATGACCACGACCGCCCCCCGCCTGCCCCTCGCCGACGGACCCGTGTGGGAACGGCGCTTCCGCGCCCCCCGCCACACCCTGCCGGCCTGGGCCAAGAGCGCGCCCGACCGCTGCGTGTTCGTCAGCGACCTCTCCGGCATCGCCCAGGTCTACGCCTGGGACCGCGCGGCCGGCACCCTCCGCCGGGTCACCGACCGCCCCGCCGGCACCCAGCAGTGCGCGATCGAGGCGTCCGGGGAAGCCGTGTGGTGGTTCGACGACGGCGCGGGTGACGAGTACGGCTGCTGGATGCGGCAGCCCTTCGCCGGCGGGCCCGACACCCCGGCCGTGCCGTCCACCGGGCGGTACTGGGCCTCGGGCCTGGCCGTCGGCCTCGACGGGCACGCCCTGCTCGGCTGCTCCACCGAGGACGGCGCGGAAGTCCACCTCGTTCTGCCCGGCGGCGACGCCCGCCGGCTCTACCGGCACGACGAGCCGGCCTACGCCGTCGACCTCTCCCGCTCGCTGGACCTGGCCGTCATCGCGCACAGCGAGCGCGGCGACCTGTGGGACCTGGGCGTGCGCGTCCTCGCCACGGACGACGGCGCGACCGTGGCCGACCTCTGCGACGACGAGGGCGGCGGCCTGGAGGCCGTGGGCTTCTCGCCCGTGCGGGGCGATACGCGCCTGCTGCTGCAGCATCAGCGCGACGACCGCTGGGAACCGGTCCTGTTCGACCCGCGCACCGGCGAGCGCACCGAGCTGCGCCTCGGCCTGCCCGGCGACGTGTCGGTCCAGTGGTTCCAGGACGCACGCTCGCTGCTGGTCGTCCACGACCACGAGGCGCGCTCCACGCTCCACCGCTACGACCTGGGCAGCGGCTGCCTGGAGCGCATCGCCACCCCGCCCGGGGTCATCGCCCACGCCCGGACCCGGCCCGGCGGCGACGCCTGGCTGCTGTGGTCGAGCTCGGCGCGGCCCCCGGAGTTCCGCGGCCTCCTGGAGGACCCGCGGCTGCCCCTGCCGGACCGGGTGCCGCCCCCGGCGGCCGGGGCCCGCGACCTGTGGGTGGACGGCCCCGGCGGCCGCGTCCACGCCCTGCTGAACACGCCCGCCGGGCCGGGCCCGCACCCCACGGTCTTCCTGCTGCACGGCGGACCCGACGAGCAGGACGAGGACGCCTTCGACCCGGCCGTCGCGGCGTGGACCGACCACGGGTTCGCCGTCGTGCGCGTCAACTACCGCGGCTCGACCGGCTACGGGCGCGAGTGGACCGAGGCGCTGCGGCGCCGCGTGGGCCTCACCGAGCTGGAGGACGTCGCCGCGGTGCGGCAGTGGACGGTCGACCACGGCGTCGCCGACCCCGCCCGGCTGATCGTCGCGGGCTGGTCCTGGGGCGGCTACCTCACGCTGCTCGCGCTCGGCACGCAGCCGGGGGAGTGGGCGCTGGGGCTCGCCGGCGCGCCCGTCGCCGACTGCGCCGCGGCGCACCACGCGGCGATGGAGGAGATCAAGGCGCTCGACCGCAGCCTCTTCGGCGGCTCGCCCGGCGAAGTGCCCGAGCGCTACCGGGAGTCCTCGCCGCTGACGTACGTCGACGCCGTCCGCGCACCCGTGCTCATCCTGGCCGGCGCCAACGACGCCCGCTGCCCCGTGGAGCAGGTCCGCGACTACGCCGGGCGGCTCGCACAGCGCGGCATCGTCCACGGCCTGCACGTCCACGACGGGGGGCACAGCGTGACGGACGTGGAGGAGCGCGTGGCGATGTTCCGCCGGCAGCTGGAGTTCGCGCGGGCCCATCTTCCGCAGGCCGCCTCCTGAACGGACCTGCGGGCCGCCCCCGGCGGGGTCGGGGGCACGGCGCAGTGGGCTCAGGTCCGGTCCCCGGCGGCGGGGGTCCACCGGGAACCGGGCCTGAGCCCACTGTGCCTGCACCGACTGCGACGCCATCAGGAGAAGGGACCTCCCTGTGAACCGACTTGCGAACGGACTCGCCGTGCTCACGTTCTCACCCTGCCTGCGGGACGGGATTCCGGAGCCCCACCCCTGGTCCCGCCGGCACCTGCTGCTGCGGCGGGGCCTTCCCTCGTACGTCCCCTGCCCCTCCTACTCCAGCGCTCCGTCGACCTGGGCCAGATGGGAGCGGAACGCATAGCCGGGCTCGGCGCGCCGGCGCTCCAGGAAGCGGTCCCAGCCCAGCTGCTCGCGCAGGCTGACGCCCTGCAGGGCCCGTTCGGCCTGGGCGCGCTCGGCCCGGACGATCCGCTCGGCGACGGCGGCCACCTCGGTGCGGACCGCCGCAGGGACGATCAGCACGCCGTCGGAGTCGGCCGTCACGCCGTCGCCGTCCCGCCCCGTGAACGGGGGGAGGGCGGGCGGCGCGGTGCGCCCCGGACCGAGCCGCGGGGAGGCGGGACAGGGTCCGAGGCTGAACACCGGCAGGCCGATGGCGGCGAGTTCGTCGGTGTCGCGGTGGCAGCCCCACACGACGATGCCCGCGAGACCGGCCTGCCGGGCCTCGATCGCGACGAGGTCACCCACGCAGGCCTCGTCCGTGCGGCCGGAGTTGTCGACGAGGAGGACGTCGCCCGGGGCGGCGGCGTCGATCCCGGTGAAGATCGAGACCACGCCCTCGGTGTGCTGCACGCGGCGCAGGGGGCCGGCGCAGCGCATGCCCGCCGCCACCGGTGCCAGCGGCAGGGGCGGCAGGGTGACGGCGGCACCCAGGCGGACGCCCGCGTCCCACAGGGCCGTGGTGGGCGGCGTGCCGATCGGCTGGTCCGCGGCGGGCGGGGCCGCCGTGACGGGCGGCGCTTCCGTGTTCTCCATGGGTGCCTCCTTCCGGTCGGGGAGCGGGGCTCGGGGGCGGTGCGGGCGGCCGGGGGAGCGGCCGCGGTGGCTGCGGGGTCCGCCCGCGGTCCCGGTCAGCCGGTCACCAGCCGGGTCAGGGCCGTGGCAGCGGCCCCGAGCACCACGACGAGCAGCGTGGGCCACTTGCGCCAGACGCCGAAGGCCCCGACGACGAGCCCGACGGCGCGGGCGTCGATGACGAGCGACTTGCCCTGGCCGAACATCTGGGTGGCGATCAGCGCGGCCAGCAGGGTGGGGGCCATGAGCGTCACCACGCGCTGCATGGCCGCGGGCAGTTCCTCGCCGCCGAGCAGTACGGGGCCGGTCGCCTTGAGCGCCATGGAGACGGCGCCGACCAGGAGCACGGCGAGCCACAGTCCGGTCATTTCCTCAGTCCCAACAGGCAGGCGGCGGTGGCGGCGATGAGCGGCACGCCCGGCGAGGCGAAGGGCACCAGGGCCAGGGCGATGGCGACGCCGAGGGCCGAGGCCGCGAGCGCCTTGCGGCTGGTGATCTGTCCCTTGAGCAGGGCGATGAACAGCACGGGCGAGACGACGTCCAGCCCGAAGCGCTCGGGATCGCCGAGGTAGTGGGCGCCCAGCAGGCCGACCGCGGTGCCGCCGACCCAGGCGGCGTAGACGAGCACGCCCGCGCCGAGCAGACGGCCGCGCGAATAGCGGCCGTTGCCCACGTGGCCCACGGCCCAGGACTCGTCCACCACCAGCTGGGCGGACAGGAAGCGCTTGAGGACGCCGCCGGTCATGGCCGGGGCCACGCTGATCCCGATGGGCAGGTAGCGGGAGTTGAGCAGGACGGCCGCGACGATCGCGGCGGCGACCCCGCCGCCGGTGCCGAGCACCGAGGCCGCGGCGAACTGCGCGGACCCCGCGAAGGTCGTCAGTGACATCACCACCGGGGCCAGGACCCCCATGCCCGCGGCGCGGGCCACGATGCCGAAGGAGACCGCGAATCCGAAGACGGCCACGGCCAGGGGCACGGCGGCCCGCAGACCGTAGAGTGCCTCCTCCCGGAATCCGCCGACGGGAGCGGGCGTTTCCTGCGGTGGCGCCGACCCCTCGGCGGGTAATGCCTCTTGCGAGTCCATGCGTCCTCCGCGGACATGCGGGCAACAGGTGCGGGCAACAGGAAACAGCGCCACCGCAGGGGATGCGGTGACGACCACGAGCAGCAATAGTACGGAGTCATGGTGAGGTTTACTAGTTACTCAGACGGTTCGGTGACCCTGGCTGAGGACCTGGTCAATACCTACAACATCGTGCGCAATGTGGAGAAGATGCCCGATGTTGCGGCATTGTCCGCCCTGCTCGACGCCCACGGCATGCGCCCGCCCACCGCCCTGACAGAAGCGGACCTCGCCGCCGTACGCGAGCTCCGGCCCGTCCTGCGCGAGGTCTTCGGCGCCCCGGACGCGGCCACGGCCGTCTCCCTGCTCAACGCCGTCCTCGCCCGCCACCGCGCCGCTCCGCACTACAGCGACCACGACGGGTCCTGGCACCTGCACGTCGCCGCGCCCGACGCCCCCGTGGCCGACCAGTACGCGGTCAACGCCGCCATGGGGCTGCTCACGGTGGTCGGTGCGAGCGGCATGGAGCGGCTGCACGTGTGCGTCGGCAACCGCTGCGCCGAGGTCTTCGTGGACACGTCCCGCAATCTGTCGCGGCGCTTCTGCTCGCCGCAGATCTGCGGCAACCGTGCGACCGCGGCCGCCCACCGGGCCCGCCGCAAGGCGGCAGACGCGGCGCCGTAGAGCCGTAATCGCACCTTTTGCCCCTATCTGTACCTGATATTGACAGTGCGGAGGCGATCTATATGCTCATTCCACTAGCTGACTAGTTAATTAGCAGGTGGGGCAGGTGGGGTGGGATGACGTCAGCCGACGACACGGGCGGCTGGGCCGTCGAGGCGCGGGGCCTGGGTAAGCGCTACCGGCGCCGCTGGGCCGTGCGGGACCTCTCCGTGCGGATCCCGGCCGGTGCGGTCTGCGGGCTGGTGGGACCCAACGGCGCGGGCAAGAGCACGCTGCTGGGCATGGCCGGGCGGCTCGTCCGCCCGACGGCCGGCAGCCTGCAGGTCTTCGGGACACCGGTCTCCGGTGCCGCGGGCCTCGCCGACACGGCGTTCGTCACCCAGGACAAGCCCCTCTTCCCCCGGTTCACGGTCGAGGAGACCCTGCGCCTGGGGCGGGAGCTCAACCCGCGCTGGGACCAGGCGGCGGCCGAGCGGATCGTACGGTCCGGGAAGCTGCCCATGGCCGCGCACGTCGGCAGTCTCTCCGGCGGCCAGCGCTCCCGCGTGGCCCTCGCGCTGGCCTTCGGCAAGCGACCGCGCCTGCTGCTCCTGGACGAGCCCATGGCCGCCCTGGACCCGCTCGCCGCCCACGAGATCGGCGGTCTGCTGCTGGCCGAGGCGGCCGAGCTGGGCACGACGGTCGTGATGTCCTCGCACCGCATGGCCGACGTGGCGACCATGTGCGACCACCTGGTCGCCGTCGACGGGGGCCGGGTGCGCCTCGCGGGCGGGACCGAGGCCCTGCTCGCGGCCCACCGGCTGGTGACCGGCGTGCACCTGACCGACGGGATGCCCGCGGAGATCGCCCGTCACACCGTGGTCGAAACGCGCGCCGTGGGCCGCCAGTTCACCGCCCTCATCCGGCCCCGCGGCCGGGTCGAGGGCGACTGGAAGACCGTCGAACCCGGCCTGGAGGAGGTGCTGCTGGGCTACATGCGCTCGCCCGCCGCACCCCCCTTGCTCACGGACACGGCCCGTATCGACGGCACAGAGAACGCACAGAGCACACAGAGCGCAGAGAACGCAGAGAACGAGGAAGACGAGGGGGTGGCGGCATGACCACGGCCGCGCAGAAGCCCGTCGCCACGGAGGGCGGCGGCACGGCGGGCAACCGCACCGAGGGCGGCAAGCAGCCGCCGCGCATCCTGCGCGGCCTGCCGTGGCTGGTCTGGCGGCAGCACCGGACGGCCTTCGTGGCCTGCCTGCTGCTGACCGCCGCCGGCTGCGTGAACATGCTCTGGCAGCGCCACTCGACGCTGGGGTGGCTGGAGCGCGCCCGCGCGCACGGCGCCGTGGACCTGGTGCAGGCCTCGGGGCAGGCGTACGGCGAGGCGTTCCAGAACGCCACCTGGCTGATGTCGCTGGTGCCCGTCGTCGCGGGCGTCCTCCTCGGCGCCCCGCTGATCGCCGGGGACCGCGAGCGCGGCACGGTCCAGCTGGTCACCACGCAGTCGGTCACCCGCGGCCGCTGGCTCGCCGTCAAGCTCGGCGCGGCGGTGCTGATCACCGTCGTGTGCTCCGCGGCGCTCTCGGCCGCCTTCACCGCCTGGTGGGAGCCCGCGCACGACCTCTTCAACGCCGGCGACTGGCTCGCGACCGACGTCTTCGCCGCCACCGGCCCCGTGCCCGTGGCGGTGGCACTGCTCCACCTCGCAGTAGGCGTCGCGTGCGGTCTGCTCGTGCGCCGCACCCTGATGGCCATGGGCATCACCTTCGGCTTCGCCTTCGTCTGGAACCTCGTCCTGTCCGGCGAGGTCCCGCTGGGCGCGAAGCCGCGCGTGCTCGTCAACCCGGTCGAGGAGGGACAACCCGCGCTGCCCGAAGGCGCGGTGCGTCACGACAACTGGACCGTCGACGCGCAGGGCGGACTCCACGGCTTCGGCGAGTGCTTCAACGAGCGCACCCCCGCCGACTGCAGGGCCAGGGGCATCGTCGGCGAGCGCCTGGAATACTTCGGGTACGACCAGATGCCCGGCATGCAGTGGACCTACGCGGCGCTCGTGCTGACGGCGGCCGTCGCCCTGCTCGCCCTCACCCTGTGGTGGGGCCGGCGGCGCCCGCTGTGAGCCGTGCCGGGTCGCAGCACGCAGGGACGGGATGAGGGGGGCCGCACCATGGTCGAGTTCAGAATCGACCGGCACAGCGGGATGGCCGCCTACCTGCAGATCGTGCAGCAGGTCCAGGAGGCGCTGCGCCTCGGCATCCTCACCGTCGGGGACCAGCTGCCCACCGCCGCCCGCGTCGCCGCCGTCACCAAGCTCAACCCGAACACGACGCTCAAGGCCTACCGCGAGCTCGAGCACCTCGGGCTCGTGGAGGCCCGGCCGGGGGTCGGCACGTTCGTCAGCGCCTCCCCGGCGCGGCCCCGTTCCCTGGCCGACTCCCCGCTGCGCGGGGAGCTTTCGGACTGGATGCGCCGGGCCCACCGGGAGGGCCTGGAGTGGGCGGACGTCTCCGCGCTGATCACCGCCGCCCGCGCGGAGCACTACCCCGCCGTCTGACGACCCCGGCCCCCCCTCGTACCACCCCACCGCGTACGCCCGTACGCCCCCGACGAAATGGCATGACCGCCCATGACGGCTCTCGCACCCGACTCCTCCACCGCCGGCCCCGGCGCGATACCGGACCCGCCGGAGCCGTCGGCACGGCAGCAAGCGAAACGTATCTTCCGCTTCCTGCTGCCCGCGTGCGCCGTCTACGCCGTCACCACCGTGCTCCACCTGCTGATCCTGTCCGCCATGAGCGACGCCGACGGCCCCGGGCTGAGCAAGCGCCTGCTGGCCTGGGACGGCAACCTCTACGTGGGCATCGCCGAGCACGGCTACGCCGACGGCTACACCTACAAGGACGACGGCAGCCTCGACGGCAACAACCTCGCGTTCTTCCCGCTGTTCCCGATGCTGATCCGCGCCGTCCACGCCGTCACCCCGCTCGGCTGGGGCACCTCCGGCATCGTCGCGGCCCACCTCGCGCTGCTCGCCGCGCTGATCGTCGCGCACCGCCTCCTGGCCCGGCTCTACGGAGGGCGCACCGCCCTCTTCGCGATCGTGCTCCTCGCCGGGGCGCAGCCGATGGCGATGTCCTTCCTGATGTCCTACAGCGAGGCGCTCTTCCTGGCCCTGGCCGCCGGCACGCTTCTGGCCGCGCACCACAAGGCCTGGCTCACCGCCGGCACGCTGGCACTGCTGACCGGCCTGACCCGGCCCGCGGCCGCGGCCGTCGCCGCCGCGCTCGCCGTCGCCGCCGGCCTGCACCTGCTGCGCGAACGCCGCATCAGCGCGCGGCCCGTGGCCGCCGTCGTCCTCGGCTGCCTCGGCACGCCGCTCTACCTGGGGTGGGTGGGGCAGCGCGTCGGTGAAGCCGACGCCTGGTTCCGCATCCAGGAGGCCGGCTGGGGCACGCACTGGGACAACGGAGCCGCCTTCTTCGACTTCCTCGGCGAGACGCTGCGCCGGGGCGAGGGCTGGGTGTCGGTGAGCACCGCCGTCCTCCTGCTCGCCCTCTCCTGCGCCACCGCGCTCACCTGGCACCGCGGCACCTGGCCGCCGCTGCTCGTCTACGGCACGGGCATCGTGCTCCTCACCCTGGCCCAGAGCAACTACTCGCACTCCAAGCTGCGCCTCGTCATACCGGCACTCCTCTTCCTCGTCCCCGTGGCCCGGGCACTGGCGGCGGCCCGCACCCGCACGGCGGTGACCGTGCTGTGTGCGGCGACGCTCTTCGGCTGCTGGTACGGCGCCTTCATGCTCACGGTGTGGAAGTACGCGATATGAGGGGCGCGCGGGTCACGGCTTACGGGCGACCGCCGCGTAGCAGACGGCTTCGGCGGCCGTGGGACCTGCCGGGGCACCGGGCCGGCCGGGGCGCCAGCGGTGGGCGAGCGTGACGCCCGGCTCCAGCAGCTCCCAGCCGTCGAAGAAACGGCGGAACTCGGCCTCGCCGCGCAGCTGGAGCGGGGTCCCGGCCCGCGCGTAGACGTCCCTGACCCGGCCCATCGCCCGGGGGGAGAAGTCGGAGGTGCCGTGCGTGATCACGAGTGCGCTGCCGCGCGGCAGCGCCGCCTTGAGCTCTTCGACGGCGGCGTGGGCGCGGCCGCGGCCGTCGTCGGGGACGAAGTGGAGCAGGGCGTTGAGGGTGAGCGCCACCGGGCGGCGCAGGTCGAGGGTCGCGTGCAGCTCCGGCGCCTCCAGCACGCTGCCGGCGACGGTGACGTCGGCCTGGAGGTACGCCGTGCGGCCCTCGGGACGCCCGCGCAGCAGCGCGGCGGCGTGCGCGAGGACGATGGGGTCGTTGTCCGTGTAGACGACGCGGGCCGCGGGGCTGACCGCCTGGACGATCTCGTGCAGGTTGGGCGAGGTGGGGATGCCCGTGCCGATGTCGAGGAACTGCGTCAGGCCCGCCCGGGCGAGGTGGCCGGCGGCCCGGTGCATGAACTCCCGGTTCATGCGGCAGGCTTCTCCGGCCGCCGGGAAGACCGAGAGGATCCGCTGCGCCGCCTCGCGGTCGGCGGCGAAGTTCGTCCGCCCGCCCAGGAGCCGGTCGTAGATGCGGGCCGAGTGGGCCCGGTCCAGCCGCAGGTCGACCCCGGGCTCCTGGCGGGCCTCGCCCATCTTCTCCGCCTCCCCGTTGCGTTGCGGCCGCCCCATACCTGTCCCGGGTCACCGGCGGGTAACCGCACCACTGCGGAGAGCCGGATTTTTTGCGGGGTTGTGGCACGGCGGGGTCTGCTTTTCCGGTTCATTGGAAGAACGCAGAAGCAGCAGCAGAAGACGCGACGAGAGGCGCCCATGAGAGACAGCGGTCGAACGCCCGCGCCCGCCGGGACCACCCTCCCGTCCGAGCGCCGGATGGAGATCGCCTTCACGGCCTTCCGCGAGCTGCACGAGCACAGGTGGGGCGCGTACGCCTACGTGCACACGGGGGACGCCGAAGCGGCCGCGGACATCACGGAGACCGCCTTCGACCGGCTGTCCGCGCAGTGGCCGCACGCCCTGCGCCAGCCGTCCGCCGACTCCTACGCCTGGTCGCTGCTCAAGGAGCACGTGGCCGGCTGGCTGGCCCGGCACCGGCGGGACACGGCGCTGCCGACGGCCGCGCTGCACTGCGCGGCCCACGCCCAGGAGCCCGGGCGCGGCCGGCGGTTCCGGCTCCTGGAGAGCCGGATGGCGCTGTACGCGGCGATCGCCCGGCTGCCCGAGCGGCAGTGCGACGCCCTCGTGCTGAACCTGGTCATCGGCTACACCGTGGCGCAGGTCGCGGACCTGCTGGGCGTCGAGCGGGCGGCCGCGCGGTCCCTCATCGGCCATGCCAAGCGCAAGGTCACCGCGGCGCTGTCCGCGGTGCCCGAGGCGTCCTTCGCGTCCGCGGCGTCCACGGCGTCCGCGTTAGAGGTCCCTTTAGAGGCTCAGCATTCCGGCAAGGGGGAAGCACATGCCGCGCAGCCACGACACCGAGGGTGACGTCATCGAAGCCATGCTGACCTCGGACGCCCGCGCCATCGCGGTGGCGTTCGAGAGCCGGCGCCGTCCGCGGCGGCGCCGGCCGGCCGTGGCGCCCGCCCCCGTCGTCCCGCCCTCCGCGGCCGGTCCCGGCGCCCGGGAGGAGGCCGCTCACGAGCTCGACCTCGCGTGCGTCCTGGTGATCAACGCCGTCGAGGCCGCCGACAGCCTGGAACGGTTCGTGGACGACCGGGGCATCGACCCCGAGGGCGCCCTCGTCTTCGCGTGCCTGCTGCACGTGGCGGGCCACACCCGCGCCGCGGGCTTCTGGTGGCAGTTCGCCGCCGGCGGCGGCAGCCGCACCGCCGCGTACTGCCTGCACCTCTCGCACCGCCGCGACGGCGAGTTCCGCGACGCCGCGTTCTGGCGCGCGCAGGCCGCCCACGACCCGCAGGAGCCCCCGCCGCCCGTCTCCCGGACGGACAGCCGCCGCAAGCTGCTGTCCGACGCGGCCCGCCACGAACTGCTCATCCAGTGGCACAGCGGCTTGACCCCCCATCTGCCGGCCGCGCTGGAGAGCGTCGTCAACCGCTTGGCCGTCGACGGCGACGACGAGGACTTCGGCGAGGTCCCGCAGCCCGCCCCCGGACTCGTGGAACGGCTCTCCCGCGAGGCGTGAGTCTCTGACCCGTACGGGTGAGGGCACGGATGCCGGCCGGTACGAACGGGAAATCTCCGCAATGACGGACGACGTGGCCCGCCACGACGTGGAGCAGCCACCGGGAAGGACCGCCGCGATGACCCTCATCTCCGCCCAGGACGGTCTGGTCGTGCCGCCCGGCGGGGGGCGCACCCTCGTCACCCCCGCCCAGCAGGTCACCTTCAAGGTCACGGGGGAGCACTCGCGCGCGGCCTCCAGCTTCGAGGTCGTCGTCCCGCCCGGCTTCGACGTCGGCGCGCACCTGCACACCCGCAGCGAGGAGCTCTTCTACGTCCTGGAGGGCGAGCTGGACGTCCTGGCCTTCGAGCCGCTCGTGCGGACGCGGGACCACTGGCGGGAGTGGCGCTCGGCCGCCGGGCAGCGCTATGCCCGGGCCACGCCGGGCACGGTGATCCTGGTGCCGCCGGGCTGCCCGCACGCCTTCGCCAATCCGACGACGGAGCCGGTGCGGATGTTCTTCCAGGCCTCGCCGCCGCCCGACCACGAGCGCTATTTCGAGGAGCTCTTCGACATCCTCGAGGCGGGGCCGCCCGTCGACCAGGAGGCGATCGCCGCGCTGCGCGTGCGCTACGACATCGAGCAGCTCACCCCGCTGCGCACCGCGGGCCCCGCGGCGGGCTCGTGACGGACCTGCACGACGTCCTCGCACCGTACGTCCGCAGCGGCGCGCTGCCGGGGGCGGTCGCGCTGGTGGCCCGCGGCGGCCGCGTGGAGGCGGAGGCGCTCGGCTCCCTCGACGCCGACGGCACCGCCCCGATGAGCAGGGATTCCCTCTTCCGCATCGCCTCGCTCACCAAGCCCGTCACCGCCGCGGCCGCCATGATGCTGGTCGAGGACGGCCGGATGGGCCTGGAGGACCCGGTCGCGAGGTGGCTGCCGGAGCTGGCGTCACCGGTGGTGGTCCGCACGCCGCAGGCGCCCGTCGACGACGTGGTCCCGGCCGCCCGCCCGGTCACCGTGGCGGACCTGCTCACCTTCCGCGCGGGCTACGGCTTCCCGGCGGACTTCTCGCTGCCGGCGGTCGCGCTGCTGTTCGAGGAGGTGCAGGGGCACCTCCTGGCCCCGCAGGACAACCTTCCGCCCGACGCGTGGACGGAGGCCCTGGCCCGCGTCCCGATGCTGCACCAGCCGGGCGAGGCCTGGCTCTACCACACCTGTTACGACATCCTCGGCGTGCTGATCGCCAGGGTCGCGGGCCGCCCCCTGCCCGACGTCCTGGCCGAGCGGCTGTTCGAGCCGCTCGGCATGGCCGACACCGGCTTCCGGGTCCCGGCCGCCTCGCTCGGCCGGTTCACCAGCCTGTACCGGCCGACTGCGGACGGCGGCACGGAGCTGA
The DNA here is from genome assembly GCF_051386455.1 of Streptomyces sp. URMC 124. NCBI lineage: Bacteria > Bacillati > Actinomycetota > Actinomycetes > Kitasatosporales > Streptomycetaceae > Streptomyces > Streptomyces sp. URMC 124. The sequence continues at coordinate 12,525 of NZ_JBPQTS010000118.1, read as the reverse complement.
CGGACCCTCCGGACGGGCAGTGGAGCAGGCAACCGGCGTTCCCGGCCGCGGGCGGCGGGCTCGTCTCGACCGCCGACGACCTGCACGCCTTCGCCCGCATGCTCCTGGCCGGGGGCGCCACGGCCGCCGGTCGGCAACTGCTGTCGCCCGCCTCGGTGCGGCAGATGACCACCGACCACCTGACGCGGGCCCAGCGCGAGGGCGCCGCGCCCTTCCTGGAGGGGCAGGGGTGGGGTTTCGGCGGCTCGGTCGACATCGCGGCCGTCGCCCCGTGGAACGTTCCGGGCCGCTACGGCTGGGTGGGCGGCACGGGGACGGCCGCGCACCTCGTGCCCTCGACCGGCCTCGTCACCGTCCTGCTCACCCAGGTGCAGATGACCGGGTTCACCCCGACCGAGCTGATGCGGGACTTCTGGCGGTACGCGGCGGCCTTCTGACGCGGCCTCTTCCGATGGTTCACGAGACGGCAGCGGCCGCGGCCACCGGCGCGCGCCGGGCCGGGACCACCACGGGGGAGCCGTCGGCGGGGGCCTCCAGGATGTCGGCCTCGATGCCGTAGAGCTCGCGCACCAGGGCGGTGTCGACGACGTCGCGCGGTGCGCCGTGGGCCACGATGCGCCCGTCCTTCATGGCGACGACGGTGTCGGCGTAGCGGGCGGCGCTGGCGAGGTCGTGCAGGACCATCACGACCGTGCGGCCGGCGAGGGCCACTTCGCGGACGAGGTCGAGCACCTCGACGGCGTGGCCGATGTCCAGGGCGCTGGTCGGCTCGTCGAGGAGGACGATCGGCGTCTCCTGGGCGAGGACCATCGCGAGCCAGCAGCGCTGGCGCTGGCCGCCGGAGAGCTGGTCGAGGCGGCGGCCGGCGAGCGCGGCGACGCCGGTGGCCCGCAGCGCCTCCTCGACGGCCCGCTCGTCCTCGCGCGACCACTGGCGGAACAGGCCCTGGTGCGGGTGGCGCCCGTAGCGCACGAGCCCGGCGACGGTGACGGCCTCGGGGGCCAGCGGCGACTGGGGGAGCAGGGCGATGCGGTGCGCGGCCTGCCGCTGCTTCAGCTGCCAGATGTCGGCGTCGCCCGCGAGGACGCGGCCGGACTCCGGCTGGTGGAGCCGGGCGACGGAGCGCAGCAGGGTGGACTTGCCGCAGCCGTTGGGACCGACGATCGCGACGACCTTGCCCGAGGGGATGGTCAGGTCGACCCCCGCCACGGCGCGGTGGCCGGGGTAGCCGGCGATGAGCTGTTCGACGCGGAGCTCCACGGGCGGGCCTTTCCAGAAGATCGCCGGTTGTTGTGGACCCTCCCATGGGGAGAGCTTTAAGGTAAGGCTAACCTAATGTCCATTGCGGGCCGGTGCGAGGGGTTCCTCGTGCTGCCTGCTCTCCTTTTGCCATTCCTTTCCGTCCCCGTCTTCACCCACGCCCGGAGCATCCTGATGACCACACCCACCCGCCTCCTCCCCTTCGCCCCGCGCCGCGCGGTGCAGGTGCTCGCCGCCGTGGGGGCGGCCGCGCTGCTGGTCACCGGCTGTGGCTCCGACTCCGACAAGGGCTCGGACAAGAAGGCCGACAACGCGGCGGAGTCGGGCGGCGGCACCCGTACGGTCAAGGACGCGACCGGCACCGCGGTGAAGGTCCCGGCCAACCCCAAGCGCATCGTGACGCTCACCCAGGAGGACCTGGACGCGGTGCTGGCGCTGGGCGTCAAGCCGGTCGGCATCACCAACGGCCAGGGCCTGAACAAGCCGCCGGCCTACCTCGCCGACAAGGTGAAGGGCATCAACGTCGTCGGCAACCTGCTGCAGCCCGTCATGGACAAGGTCGTCGCCGCGAAGCCCGACCTCATCCTGGCCGGTGACATGCAGGACGAGCAGATGCTCAAGCAGCTGCGCGAGATCACCCCGGCCACGCTGGTCACGATGGCCCCGACCGATGACTGGAAGCTCTCGTTCCGGGGTATCGGCAACGCCCTGAACAAGATGAACGAGACCAACAAGGTCATCGGCGACTACGAGGCCAAGGCCAAGAAGGCCGGCGAGGGCCTGGGCGACAACAAGGGCGCCGAGGTCAGCATCGTCCGCTGGAACCCGGACGGCCCCAGCTGGATGGAGAAGAAGCAGTTCGCCAGCGGCGTCGCCCTGGACATGGGCCTCAAGCGCCCCAAGGCGCAGGACAAGGACGGCAACGCCCACACCCCGGCGCTCAGCCTGGAGAAGATCAACGAGATCGACGGCGACTGGCTGTTCCTGTCGACCCTCACCTCCGACGGTGAGAAGGCGCTGAAGGACGTCCAGGAGAAGCCGGCGTACAAGGACCTGGGTGCCGTCAAGAAGAACCACGCCGTGACGGTGGACGGTTCGGTCTGGTCGACGCGCGGCGGCCCGATCGCCAGCACGGTCGTCGTGGACGACATCGTGAAGGCGCTCAAGTAACCACTGCGTGTGCTGGACGGGCGAAAACCCGTCCAGCACACGTCTTTCAGCGACGGCTCGCGAAGTCGGCCGCCGTCCAGGCCATGCCGACCGCGCCGTCGAGCAGCGCCTGCTCGCCGCGGGGCGAAACCGCCGCGTCGGCGAACGCCGCCTCGTGCGGCCCGCACGCCCCGCCGCTGATGTCGAGCACCGGGTGGATCGACGGCACGACGTGCGAGACGTTCCCCATGTCCGTGCAGGCGAAGGCGTCCCGCTGCAGCGGCTCGGGCCGGCCCAGCGCGCGGGCGTTGTCCTTCCAGAGCGCGACGAGCTCCGCATCGGTGCGGAAGTCGAGGTAGTCGGGCTCGGGACGGGTCAGTTCCACCTCGCAGCCCGTGGCCAGGGCTCCCGCGCGGAAGCACGCCTCGACGCGCTCGCGCAGCTCCCGCAGGTCCTCGGCGGCCGAGGCACGGATCTCGTACTCGGCCGTGGCGCGGTCGGGGATCAGGTTGGGCGCCGTGCCCGCGCCCGTGGTCACCCCGTGCACCTTCCAGTGCGGGGGCAGTTGCTGGCGCAGCAGCCCGAGGGCGACCTGGGCGACGGTGAGCGCGTCGGCGGCGTTGCGGCCGTCGTGCGGATTGAGGCTCGGGTGGGCGGCCTTGCCGGTGTACGCGACGGAGAGGGTGCCGAGCGCGAACGAGCGGAACTCGGCGACCTCGAACGGGCAGGGGTGCACCATCATCGCGGCGTCGACCCCGTCGAAGGCGCCCGCGTCCAGCATGAGCGCCTTGCCCGCGCCGCGCTCCTCGGCGGGCGTGCCCAGCACCCGCACCGTCAGGCCCAGTTCGTCGGCGTGGGGCGCGAGGGCGAGGGCGGCGCCGAGGCCGGCCGCGGCGATCAGGTTGTGCCCGCAGGCGTGCCCGAGGCCGGGCAGGGCGTCGTACTCGCAGACGATCGCCACCGTCACGGGCCCGCTGCCCGCGGTCGCGGTGAAGGCCGTCTCCAGGCCGTGGGCCGGCGCGGTGACGTCGAAGCCGTGCCCGCGCAGGAATCCGGCGCACCATTCGGCGGCCCGGTGCTCGGCGAAGGCCGTCTCGGGGTGGGCGTGGATGCGCCGGCTGAGCGACAGGAGGTCGTCGCGGTGGGCGAGTACGCGCTCGCGCAGGGCGGATTTGAGGCCGTCGGCCGCGGTCATGTTCGGTGCTCCTGTTCGTTCCGCACCCTGTGGTGGGAGACTCTCACGGTGAGGCAAAAAATAGCTTAGGCTTACCTAAGCTGACATACCGGGGGGTACCGGTGTGGCCAGATCGCTGTCATACAACGGGAGTCCCCACACCATGCGTCACCACGAGGCCGAGACGTCTCCTGTCGAGCTGCCGCTGCTCGCGGCCCAGGCCGGAATCCTGTACGCGCAGGAACTCGCCCCCGACAACCCCGTCTACAACACGGGTGACTGCGTGGAGATCCGCGGCCCGCTGGACGAGGAGCTCTTCGCCCGCGCCCTCGACCGCACCGCAGGCGAGGCCGAGACCCTCTCGCTGCTCGCCGTGCCGGCCGACCCCGCCGACGAGGACGCCCGGCCCGCCCAGCGTCTCGTCACCGGACGCGAACTGACGCTCCACCGCCTCGACCTGCGCGCCGCCGCGGACCCGCGCGCCGAGGCCGAGGCCTGGATGCGCGCCGACCTCGACCGTCCGGTCGACCTCACCCGCGGGCCCCTCGTCACCCAGGCGCTCCTCCGCATCGACGACGAACTGCACTGGTGGTACCAGCGCGTCCACCACTTCGCCGTGGACGCCTACGCCCTGACCCTCATCGGCCGCCGCGTCGCCGAGGTCTACACCGCGCTCGCCGCCGGCGAGGAGCCCGCCGCCGCGGGCTTCGCCTCCCTGCGCGACCTCACCGACGAGGAGGCCGCCTACCGCACGGGCGCCTCGTACGCCAAGGACCGCGACCACTGGCTCGCCCACCTCGCCGACCGGCCCGAGCCCGCCTTCCTCTCCGCCCGCCCCTTCGCGCCCGCCACGACGGTCCTGCGCCGCACCGCCGTCCTCCCCGAAGGCACCCGCACCCGCCTGGAGAAGGCGGCGACCGGAGCCAGGGGAAGCACCTGGGCCGAGATCGTCATGGCCGCCACCGCCGGCTACGTGCACCGCATATCCGGCGCCCAGGACGTCCTCCTGGGCCTGCCGCTGAGGAACCGGCGCAGCCGCGCGGCCCTGCGCACCCCCGCCATGACCGTCAACGTCATGCCGCTGCGCGTCGCCGTCCGCCCGCAGGACACCGGCGCCGAACTGGTGCGCCGCGTCCTCCTCGCCGTGCGCGCCACCGTCCGGCACCAGCGCTACCGCCTGGAGGACCTGCGCCGCGACCTCGGGCTCACCGGCAACGACCGGCCGCTCTTCGGCCCCATGGTCAACATCAAGCCGTTCGAGGACGGCGCCCTGGACTTCGCGGGCCTGCCCGGCACCCTCCGCAACCTCGCCGCCGGCCCCGTCGACGACCTCGCCGTCACCGTCACCCCCGGCCCCGGCGACTCCCTCGTCCTCGGCCTCGACGCCAACCCCGGCCGCTACACCGAAGCGGAACTCGCCGCCCACGAGCGGGCCTTCCTGCGCTACCTCGACGCCCTGACCGACCTCCTCCTGGAGGACCCGGACCGGCCCGTCGGCACCCTCGACCTGCTCGACGCCGACGAGATCCACCGCGCCACCGCCGGCCGCACCGAGCCGCCCGCCGCGCACACCCTGCCCGAACTCTTCAGCGCGCAGGCCGCCCGCACCCCCGGCGCCACGGCCGTCCGCAGCGGCGGCGAGACCCTCACCTTCGCCGAGCTGGAGGCCGCCGCCAACCGCCTCGCCCACGAGCTGACCGCAGCGGGCGTCACGGCCGAGACCCCCGTCGCCCTGGCCCTGCCCCGCAGCGCCTCGACCGTCGTGGCCCTGCTCGCCGTCCTCAAGGCGGGCGGCGTCTGCCAGCCCCTCGACCTCGGGCACCCCGGCCGGCGCATCACCGCCGTCCTCGACGACGCCCGCCCCGGCTGCCTCGTCGGCACCGCCGACGCCGTGCGCGCACTGCCCCCGCACGGCATCCCCACCCTGCTCCTGGACGACCCGGAGACCCGCGCCCGCATCGCCGCCCGCCCGGCCACCGCACCCGCCGCGCCCACGCTCCGTCAGGCCGCGTACATCATCCACACCTCCGGCTCCACCGGCCGCCCCAAGGGCGTCGTCGTCACCCACGCCTCGCTGGCCAACCTCCACGCCGGGCACGGCAGTGACCACATCGCCCCCGCCGTGGCCCGCACCGGCCGCGACCGCCTGCGCATCGGCCACAGCGCCTCCTTCGCCTTCGACGCCTCCTGGGACCCGCTGATCTGGCTGGTCCACGGCCACGAGCTGCACCTGCTGGACGACGCCGGCTACCGCGACCCCGCAGCCCTCGCCGGCTACGTCCACGCCGAGCGCCTCGACTACCTCGACGTCACCCCCTCCTACGCCGAAGCCCTCCTCGCCGAAGGGCTCCTGGACGAGGGCCGGCACCACCCGGCCGTCGTCGTCGTGGGCGGCGAGACCGTGCCCGAGCCGCTCTGGCGGCGCCTGGCCGCCACCGAGGGCCTGGGCCCCGTCAACCTCTACGGCCCCACCGAGACCACCGTCGACGCCTACTACTGGCTGGCCGGCGAGGACGGCACCCCCCAGGGCAGACCCGTCCGCGGCTCCCGCGCCTACGTCCTCGACTCCTCCCTGCGCCCCGCGCCCGACGGCGTCACCGGCGAGCTCTACATCGCCGGCGCCTGCCTGGCCCGCGGCTACCTCGGCCGCCCCGACCTGACCGCCGAGCGCTTCACCGCCGACCCCTTCGGCGCCCTCCACGGCGAGCCCGGCGCCGCCATGTACCGCACCGGCGACCTGGTGCGCCGCCGCCCCGACGGCACCCTCGAATTCCTCGGCCGCGCCGACGACCAGGTCAAGATCCGCGGCTTCCGCATCGAACTCGGCGAGATCCAGGCGGCGCTGGCCGCCCACCCCGCGGTCTCCCAGGCCGCCGTGATCGCCCGCGACACCGCCCACGGCAAGCGCCTGCTCGGCTACGCCGTCCCCGCCGAAGGCGCAGCCGCCGCCGGGCTCGACACGGAGGCCCTGCGCGCTTACCTCGCCGGGCAGCTGCCCGCCCACATGGTGCCCACCGCGATCCTCGCCCTGGACGCCCTGCCCCGCACCTCCAACGACAAGCTCGACCACCGCGCCCTGCCGGACCCCGAGCCCACCGCCGGCCCGGCCGCCCGCGAGCCCCGCACCCCGCAGGAGGCCGCGCTCTGCGACCTCTTCCAGGACGTCCTCGGCCTGGACGCCCCGCCGTCACCCGACGCCGACTTCTTCGCCCTGGGCGGTCACTCCCTGCTCGCCGGGCGCATCGCCGCCCGTATCCGCGAGAGCGCGGGCGAGGGCTTCCATCTCGCCGACGTCTTCCGCAACCCCACCCCCGCCGCCCTCGCCGCCCTCCTGGACAGCGCCCCCGGCGCCGCCGCCGACGAGCGCCCCGCACTCGTGGCCGTGCCGCGCACCGAGCGGATGCCGCTCTCCCCGGCCCAGAAGCGGCTGTGGTTCATGCACCGGCTCGAAGGCCCCAGCCCCACGTACAACATCCCCCTGCTCCTCACCCTCACCGGCCCGCTCGACCAGGACGCACTCCGCCTGGCCCTGCGCGACCTCACCGAGCGTCACGAAACACTCCGGACCGTATACCCGGCCACTGACAACGAGCCCTACCAGCGGATCCTGACGCCCGAAGAGGCGTACCCCGAGCTGCACACCGCGCCGCTGGGCGCCGACGTCACCGCCGCCGTCCGCCACTGCTTCGACCTCGCGGCCGAACCCCCGCTGCGGGTCACCCTGTTCACCGACGGCGGGAGCGAGCACACCCTGCTCCTCCTCCTGCACCACATCGCCGGCGACGGCGCCTCCACCACGCCCCTCGCCCGCGACCTCGCCGCCGCCTACACCGCACGCGCCGCGGGCCGCGCCCCGCAACTCGCGCCCCTGCCCGTCCAGTACGCCGACCACACCGCCTGGCAGCAGCAGCTCCTCGGCACCGCCGACGCCCCCACCGCGCTCGCCGACCGCCAGATGGAGCACTGGAAGCAGGCCCTCGCCGGCCTGCCCGACCAGCTCGAACTCCCCACCGACCGGCCGCGCCCCGCCGTCGCCTCCTACGCCGGCGACACCGTGCCCTTCCACCTCGGCGCGGACGCGCACGCCGCCGTCGAGGCCCTTGCCCGCACCACCGGCACCAGCGTCTTCATGGTCGTCCAGGCCGCCCTCGCGACCCTGCTGACCCGCTACGGCTGCGGCACCGACATCCCCCTCGGCACCCCCGTGGCGGGCCGCGACGACGACGCGACCGCAGGCCTGGTCGGCTTCTTCGTCAACACCCTCGTCCTGCGCGCGGACACCTCCGGCGACCCCGCCTTCCGCACGCTGCTGGAGCGCGTCCGCACCGCCACGCTCGGCGCCTACGAACACGGCGACCTGCCCTTCGACCGGCTCGTCGAGGAGCTCAACCCGCCGCGCTCGCTGGCCCGGCACCCCCTGTTCCAGGTGATGCTCGCCTGGCAGTCCCTGCCCGACGCGGCGTTCGCCATGGGCCCGGAGCTGACCGCCGCGATGACGGCCACGCCGTCCGGCACCGCCAAGTTCGACCTCACCCTGAACGCGGGCGAGCAGCCCGGCGGCGGCATCGCCGGCTTCCTGGAGTTCCGCACCGACCTCTTCGACCGCGCCACCGCCGAGCGCCTCTCGGCCCACCTGGCCCGTCTGCTGGCCGCGGCCGCCGCCGCCCCCGACACCCCCCTCGGCCTGCTGCCGCTGCTCGGCGACGACGAGCGCCACCAGCTGCTGGTCGAGTGGAACACCGGCACCCCCGCCCCCGCGCCCTCGAAGCAGACCCTCGTGGAGCTCTACGAGGACGCCGCCCGCCGCTTCCCGGACCGCGCCGCCGTCACCTGTGACGGCGCGTCGCTCGACTACGCGGAGCTGTCCGCCCGCGCCAACCGCCTCGCCCGGCTGCTGGCCGCGCGCGGCATCGGCCCCGGCTCCATCGTCGCGCTCGCCCTGCCGCGCTCCCTGGAACTCGTCACCGGCCTGCTGGCCGTCGCCAAGGCCGGCGCCGCCTACCTCCCGATGGACCCCGACTACCCGGCCGACCGCCTGGCGTACATGCTCCAGGACGCCGCGCCCGCCGCCGTCGTCACCGACACCGCCACGGCGGCCCGCATCCCCGCGCACGACCTGCCCGTCGTCCTCGTGGACGGCGCCGAGGCCGACGCCTTCGGGGCCGCCGACCTCGCCCCGGAGGAGCGCGTCCGGCCCGTGCGCCCGGACGACGTCGCCTACGTCATCTACACCTCCGGCTCCACCGGCCGCCCCAAGGGCGTCCCCGTCACCCACCACAACGTCGTCCGGCTGTTCACCGCCACCGACCAGTGGTTCGGCTTCGGCCACACGGACGTCTGGACGCTCTTCCACTCCTACGCCTTCGACTTCTCCGTGTGGGAGATGTGGGGCGCCCTGCTGCACGGCGGCCGCCTCGTCGTCGTCCCCCACCTCGTCAGCCGCGACCCGGCCGCCTTCCTGCGCCTGCTCGCCGCGGAGAGCGTCACCGTCCTCAACCAGACGCCGTCCGCCTTCTACCAGCTGATGGCGGCCGACAAGGAGAACCCGGGCAGCGACCTGGCCCTGCGCTACGTCGTCTTCGGCGGCGAGGCGCTCGAACTGGCCCGCCTCGCCGACTGGTACGAGCGCCACGCCGAGGACGCGCCCACGCTCGTCAACATGTACGGCATCACCGAGACGACCGTGCACGTCTCCTACATCGCCCTGGACCGGGCCAAGGCGGCGGCCGGCGCCTCCAGCACCATCGGCGTCAACATCCCCGACCTGCGCGTCTACGTCCTCGACCCGTACCTGCAGCCGGTGCCGCCCGGCGTCACCGGTGAGATGTACGTGGCCGGCGAGGGCCTGGCCCGCGGCTACCTGGGCCGCCACGCCCTCACGGCGGAACGTTTCGTCGCCGACCCGTACGCCGCCCTCTTCGGCGAGAGCGGCACCCGCATGTACCGCTCCGGCGACCTCGCCCGCCGCCGCCCCGACGGCAACCTCGACTACTTCGGCCGCGCCGACCACCAGGTCAAGATCCGCGGCTTCCGCATCGAGCTCGGCGAGATCGAGGGCGTCCTCGCCGACCACCCCGACGTCGCCGACGCAGCCGTCGTCGTCCGCGAGGACACCCCCGGCGACAAGCGCCTCGTCGCCTACGCCGTCCCGGCCCGCGACGTCACCCCCGCCGCGCTGCGCGAGCACGCCGCCGGCGAACTGCCCGTCCACATGGTGCCCTCGGCCGTCGTCCTCCTCGACCGGCTCCCGCTGACCGCCAACGGCAAGCTCGACCGCAAGGCCCTCCCGGCCCCCGACCTCGCCTCCGCCGTCACCGAGGGCCGCGCCCCCCGAGGGCCCCGCGAGGAACAGCTCTGCGCGATCTTCGCCGACGTCCTGGGCCTGCCCCGGGTCGGCGTCGACGACAACTTCTTCGACCTCGGCGGCCACTCGCTGCTCGCCGTGCGCCTGGCCGGACGCGTCAAGGACGCCCTCGGCGCCGACGTCGGCATCGGCACCGTCTTCCAGGCGCCGACCGCCGCGGCCCTCGCCGCCGCCCTGGAGGTCGAGGACCGCACCGACGCCCTGGACGTCCTGCTGCCGCTGCGCCCCGCCGCACCCGGCGACAAGGCCCCGCTGTACTGCGTCCACCCCGCCGGCGGCCTCAGCTGGTGCTACGCGGGCCTGATCCGCCACCTGCCCGCCGACGTGCCGATCTACGGCATGCAGGCCCAGGGCGTCGGCCCGGCCACCGCCGCGCAGCCGCTGCCGCAGACCCTGGAGGAGCTCGCCGCGCACTACGTGGACCGGCTCCGCGAGGTCCAGCCGAAGGGCCCGTACCGCCTGCTCGGCTGGTCCACCGGCGGCATCATCGCCCAGGCCATGGCCACCCGCCTGCAGGACCTCGGCCACGAGGTCGAACTGCTGGCCATCCTCGACGCCTACCCCGCCGAGGGCTTCCGCGAGCTGCCCGTGCCCGACCAGGCCGAGGCGCTCGAAGCGCTCCTGGCCATGGGTGGCTACGGCCCCGACAGCCTGGAGGGCAAGCCCTTCGAACTCGCCCACGTCACCGACGTGCTGCGCCGCGAGGGCTCCCCGCTGGCCAGCCTCGACGACGCCACCATCGAGGCCCTCAACCGCACCTACCTCAACACCAACCACCTGGTGCGCGCCTTCGACCACCGGGTCTACGAGGGCGACGTGCTCTTCTTCCGGGCCACCGTCGACACCATCGACGACGAGCTCACCCCCGAGACCTGGACCCCGTACGTGACCGGGCGCATCGACAACACGGACGTCGCCTGCTCGCACAAGGACATGACCCTGCCCAAGCCGATCGCGCACATCGCGAGCGTGATCGCCGACCGTCTGCAGAACCTGGAGAACTGACCCCATGAGCGACGCACCCGCCAACCCCTTCGACGGCGACGGTCCCTTCCTCGTCCTCGTCAACGCCGAGGGCCGGCACAGCCTCTGGCCGGGTTTCGCCGCCGTGCCGGACGGCTGGACGACCGTCCACGGTCCCTGCGAGCGGCAGCAGGCCGTGGACTGGATCACCGCGAACTGGACCGACCTGACCCCGGCGGCCCAGGGGTGAAGGGCGTGAACCCGCGCATCGCCGTCGTGATCGTGTACACGGCGGCGATGTGCATGAACGGCCTCGACTCGACCATCGTCAACCCGGCGCTGCTGACGATCGCCCGGGACTTCGGCGAGCCCGTCTCCGCCGCCAACACCGTCGAGGTCGCCTTCCTGGTGGCGCTCGCGGTCGCCCTGCCGGTCGCCGGCTGGCTCGGCGACCGCTTCGGCACCAAGAAGGTCTTCCTCGGCGCGCTCGCCGTCTTCACCGCGGCCTCGGCGGCCTGCGGCCTGGCCCAGGACCTGCCGGTCCTGGTCCTCGCGCGCGTCGTGCAGGGCATCGCGGGCGGTCTGCTGACCCCCGTCGGCATGACGCTGCTCTTCCGCGCCTTCCCGCCGCACGAGCGGATGAAGCTGTCGAAGGTCCTCATCGTGCCGACCGCCCTCATGCCGGCCCTCGGGCCGCCGCTGGGCGGCTTCCTGACCGAGCACTTCTCCTGGCACTGGCTGTTCTTCGTCAACGTGCCGATCGGCGCGGCGGCGGTGCTGCTGGGAGCGGTGGGGCTGCGCGAGGAGAAGGAGGACGCGGAGGGCGGGTTCGACCTGAAGGGCTTCCTGCTGGCCACCCCCGCGCTCGGCCTGCTCACCTACGCGCTGGGCTTCGGCCCCTCGCACGGCTGGACCTCGCCGTCCGTCGCCGTGGCGGGCCCGCTCGGGCTGGCCCTGCTCGTCGCCGGGTGCGTGCACCTGCTGCGGGCGAAGAACCCGCTGCTGGAGCTGCGGATGCTCGCCGACAAGGTGTTCGCCTCGGCGACGGTGCTCGCCCTGGTCACCTCGGCCGGACTGATGGGCGTCCTCTTCGCCTTCCCGCTGCTCTACCAGGCGGCGCTCGGCGCCTCGGCCCTGGACGCGGGCCTGAGCGTCTTCCCCGAGGCGCTCGGCCTGATGCTGGCCTCGCAGGTCGCCGACCGGCTGATGCCGAAGCTCGGCCCGCGGCTGCTCGCTGTGCCCGCCCTGGTCCTGGCCACCGGCGTCTTCGCCGCGCTGGCCGTGCCGGGCGTCGCGGAGAGCGCCTGGGCGGTGCGCGCGCTGATGTTCTGCGTCGGCCTCGTGCTCGGCACGGCCGTGCTGACCGTCCAGATCGCCGGGTTCGCGGACGTCCCGCCGCCGGCCATGGGCCAGGCGATGGGCCTGTTCACCATCGTGCGCACGCTGGGCGGCGCGCTCGGCATCGCCGCCACGGCCGCGGTGATCGCGGCCTCGGGCGGCTCGCACGCCCACGACACGGACCCCGGCCCGTACCGGGCGGCGATCCTGGTCACGGCGGGCCTGGTCGCCCTCGGCGCGCTCGTCGCGCTGCGGATGCCCAAGGACGCCCCGGCCC
>NZ_JBPQTS010000117.1:0-25062 GCF_051386455.1 Streptomyces sp. URMC 124 | reverse complement strand
GCTCCTCGTCGCGCCCGCGGCCCGCCATCCGGCGCAGCACGGGGGAGTGCGGCGGTCCGCCGTCCGGCAGGGGGCGGTGTCACTCATACGCCCAGGGTACGGGGCGGGGGCGGTGCCGGACCGCGCCTACCCCGTACGCACTGTCCCGCCGCGCGGGCGAAACCGCCGCCGGTGAGAATCGCCCCATGAGCGAGGACGCGCCCCGCCCCCTGCCGGACGGCGGACCGCCGCACTCCCCCGTGCTGCGCCGGATGGCGGGCCGCGGGCGCGACGAGGAGCACCGGGCGGCCACGCCCCTGGAGCTCTTCTTCGACCTGTGCTTCGTCGTGGCGGTGGCCGTCGCGGGCCGCGAGCTCGTGCACGCACTCGCCGAAGGGCACGCGGCGCACGGCGTGCCCGGCTACCTGATGACGTTCTTCACCATCTGGTGGGCGTGGATGAACTTCACCTGGTTCGCGTCCGCGTACGACACGGACGACGTCCTGTACCGGGTGGTGACGCTGGTCCAGATCGCCGGGGTGCTGATCCTGTCGGCGGGCATCCCGCGCGCGTTCGACGACGGCAACTTCGCGGTGGTGTGGTTCGGCTACCTCGTGATGCGGCTGGCGCTGGTCTCGCAGTGGCTGCGGGCCGCGTTCTCCACGACGGGTGCGGAGCGGCGGACGGCGCTGAGGTACGCGGCCGGGGTGTGCCTGTGCCAGGTGGGATGGCTGGGCGTGCTGTTCTTCCCCGATGCCGCCAAGCCGTGGGTGTTCCTGGTGATGGCCCTCGTGGAGATGGCCGTCCCGGCCTTCGCCGAGATGACGCAGCAGACGGCCTGGCACCCGCACCACATCGCCGAGCGGTACGGGCTGTTCACCATCATCGTGCTGGGCGAGACGGTCTCGGCGGCCACCGTCGCCGTGCAGTCGGCGCTGGAGGAGAGCGAGGCGCTGGACGAGCTGCTGCCGATGGCGGCGGGCGGCCTGCTGCTGATCTTCGCCGCGTTCTGGATCTACTTCGCCGTCCCCATCCACCTGCACCTGGCCTCCAACCGGCAGGCGTTCCTGTGGGGCTACGGGCACTACCTCGTCTTCGGGTCGGCGGCCGCGATCGGTGCGGGCATCGAGGTGGCGATCGAGCAGGCCACCGGCAAGGCCCACGTCTCCACCTTCGCGGCGTCCGGCGCGGTGACGGTCCCCGGGGCGCTGTTCATGTTCTCGGTCTGGCTGATCCACTCCCGCCACTACAAGCGGGGCCCGGCCCAGCAGTTGGTGCTCCCGGTGTCCGCACTGGCCGTCCTGGCCTGCACGTTCGCGGGCGGCAGCGCGGTGCTGCTGACGGGGCTGGTGGCGTCGGCGACGGTGGTGACGGGGGTCTGGTTGTCCACAAGGAACCCGCCGCTCGCCGAGGCGTGATACGCATTCCTGTATGACGAATGCACCCGCCCGCGGGGCCATGGACGCGCTCACCGACGTCCCCGGCATCCGCGTGGGACACGCCCACCGCACCGGCCCCGGCGCGCTCACCGGCACCACCGTCATCCTCACCGCGGAAGGGGGCGCCGTGGCCGCCGTGGACGTCCGCGGCGGCGGCCCCGGCACCCGCGAGACCGACGCCCTCGACCCGCGCAACCTCGTCCAGCGCGTCGAGGCCGTCGTCCTCACCGGCGGCAGCGCCTTCGGGCTGGACGCCGCGTCCGGCGTGATGGCCTGGCTGGAGGACTCCGGCCGCGGCTTCCGGGTCGGCCCCGACCCCGCGCAGATCGTCCCGGTCGTCCCCGCCGCCGCCCTCTTCGACCTCGGCCGCGGCGGCGACTGGCGGGCCCGCCCCGACGCCGCACTGGGCCGGGAGGCCGCCGAGGCAGCGGCCCGCGAGGACGTGGGGGCGCCCGTCGCCCAGGGCAACGTCGGCGCGGGCACGGGCGCCGTGGCCGGCGGCATCAAGGGCGGCGTGGGCACGGCGAGCACCGTCCTCCCCTCGGGGACGACGGTCGCGGCGCTGGCCGTCGTCAACGCCGCGGGCTCGGTGGTCGATCCGGCGACGGGCGTCCTGTACGCACAGCAGTACGAGGGGCGGGTCGAGCACCCCGCGGCGGACCGCCACGAGGCCGCGCAGAAGCGGCTGGCCGAGGCCCGGGAGGAGTCCGCGAAGCGCTCGGCGGCGTCCGTCCGGCCACCGCTCAACACCACCCTCGTGGTCGTCGCCACCGACGCCGCGCTCACCCGCGCCCAGGCCCAGAAGCTCGCGGGCACGGCCCACGACGGCCTGGCCCGCGCCATCCGCCCCGTCCACCTGCTCAACGACGGCGACACGGTCTTCGCCCTCGCCACGGGCGACCGCCCCCTGGTGGCCGAGGACGTCTTCGGCGACACGGCCACCCTGCTGGCGGCGGGCGCCCTCAACGAGATCCTGGCGGCGGGCGCGGACACCGTGACCCGCGCGGTGGCCAAGGGAGCACGAGCAGCGAAAACGGTGGACGGCCCGGGCGGTCTGTTCCCGTCGTACGGGGAGCTGTACGGGTAACGCACCCCGATGAGGGGCGCGGGGAACTGCGCGACCAGCCACGTACGGCCCGCAGCCGGCGGACAACACCCCCGGCGGAGCCGCACCGCGAAGCCGGGGGCGGCTCACACCCCGGCCGCGCCGAGCAACGACCCCGCCGCATAGGTCACCGCCATGGCGAGCGCACCCCCGGCCGCATTGCGCACCATCGCCCGCCCGGCCGGGGCGTCGCCCATGCGCGCACTCCCCCACCCGCACAGCACGAGCGCAGCGATCACCGCCACGACCGTGACCGCCAGCCGCAGGTGCGCCGGCGGGAGGACGATGGCGAGCAGGGGCAGCAGCGAACCGGCCGTGAAGGCGAGGAAGCTCGCGCCGGCGGCCTGCCAGGCGCTGGTGAGCTCGTCGGGGTCGATGCCGAGTTCGACCTCGGCGTGCGCGCGCAGCGCATCGTGCGCGGTGAGCTGCTCGGCGACCTCGCGGGCGAGGTCGCCGGTGAGCCCCTTGCCCTCCAGGAGGCCGGTGAGCTCGTCGAGTTCGGCTTGCGGGGCCGTGGCGAGCTCGCGGCGCTCCAGGGCGAGGGCGGCCTGTTCGGAGTCGCGCTGGGTGCTGACCGAGACGTACTCGCCGGCCGCCATGGACATGGATCCGGCGAGCAGCCCGGCGAGCCCGGCGGTCAGCAGCGTGCCGCGCGCGTCGGTGGCCCCGGCGACGCCGACGACGAGGCCCGCCGTGGAGACGACGCCGTCGTTGGCGCCGAGGACGGCGGCCCGCAGCCGGTTGAGGCGGTTGCCGAGGGCGCCCTCGTGCGGCTCGGAGTGGGCGGACGTATCGGCGGGTGGCTCATCGCTCACGAGGCGAGGTTCCCACCCGGCCCGGTGGTCAGCCGGGAAGACTCACCCGGATCTTCGACTGCCCGTGGGGCCGCTTCTCCCAGTCGTCCATGAACCGCGCCTCCAGCCCGTGCTTCTCGGCGAGGGCGAGGAGGGTGCCGGTGCGGTAGTAGAAGTCCTCGCGGAGCACCTGGTGCTCCGCACCCTCCGTACGGTCGAACGTGAAGTCGAAGAAGCCCCCGGGGGCGAGGACGCGGCCGACGTGGGCCAGGCACTCCTCGATCACGTCGAGGGGCGAGTGGGAGAACACGCTGTGGGCGTGGACGACGTCGAAGTGCGCGTCGGGAAGGAAGTCGAGGGTGAGGTTCCGGGTGATGGTGAGGTGCGGCAGCTTCTCCTGGAGCCCGTAGGTGGTCAGGGTCCGCTTGGCGGAGATGAGGATGTCGGGCGAGATGTCGATGCCGTAGTAGTTGCCGGTGTCGAGGTAGTCGATGAAGAGCCGGCCCGCGCGGAGGTTGCCGCAGCCGATGTCGAGCATGCGGTGGCGCGGGGCGAGGCCGTGCTCCTTGAGGTAGTCGAACTGCATCTTGCCGAGGGCGAGCCAGCGGTCGTGGCTCTTGCTGCCGACCGCGGCCTCGGGGCTGCGGGCGGTGTCGGAGGCCATCACGGCGCGGTAGTAGTCGACGTGGTCGGGGTGCTTGAGGCGCAGCCAGCCGTCGCGGGCGGTGCGCTTGAGGTAGGGGGCGATGCGGGCGGGGTGGGTCACCGCGTAACGGACCTTGTGGGAGAGGTTGCTGCGGTTCTTGAGCAGTGCGGTTGCTTTGCGCGAGGACACGGGCGGGACCTCCGTGGTGAGGGGTCGTGCGGGTGAACGGGTGCGGGAAACGACCTGCTGGGCGGTTGAGCGGGTTGGACGGGCGCCGGGCTTACGGCAGGGGACGGCGCTTCAGCACGAGGCAGATGACGGCTATGAGCGCGGCGGCGAGGCCGAGGAAGATGCCGGTCTCGATCCACTGGAAGGACCAGAAGTCGCTGCTGGGGTAGACCGTGCGGTAGCGGCCGGTGAAGCCCTTCTGGGCCATGCACGTCTTGAGGTCGGGCAGGCCCTCGCCCCAGGGACAGGCGTCGGGGATCGCGTGCTTGCGGCCCGCGGCGTCGACGAAGCCGAACTCGCCGGTGGACCAGCCGCTGCCGATCTCGCGCCGGGGCGCGTCGCCCTGGCTGAGCCACAGCTGCGGGGTGAGCCAGTCGGAGCGGAAGGTGTTGAGCGCGAAGCGGAGCGCGGCGACGGCGCCGAGCACGACGGCCATGGCGGGCAGGGTGCGCCGGATCAGCAGGCCTGCGGCCGTGCCGGCGGCGAGGCCGAAGAGGGCGCAGGCGACGGCGGCGGGGCCGGTGGCGTTGAAGACGTAACCGTCGTGCCAGTAGAGGCCGTCGAGCATGTTGGAGACCGGCGACCACCACCAGGCGACGAGCGCGGCGAGGACGGCCGAGCCGGACACCGTGCACAGGGCGGCGAGCGCGAAGCGGGTGACGAACCAGCGGCCGACGCCGACGCCCTGGGTGAGGGCGAGCTTCCACGTACCGCTCTCCAGCTCGCGGCCGATGAGCGGGGCGCCCCAGAAGATGCCGATGAGGGCGGGCAGGGCGGCGCTGAGGGAGCCGAGGGTGCGCAGGGGGCCGGTGTTGTCGGCGAGGAGCTTGAGGGTGGCTTCGCTCTCGCAGCCGCCGTTCCAGCCCTTGCAGCCGGCGGTGTCGATGTGATGGCTGCTGATGAAGTCCGTCATGTCCGTGCGCATGACGACGACCCAGGCCGTGACGGCGAGGAGGACGGCGGCGCCGGTCAGTATCAGGGCGCGCTGCTGGCGCCACGCCAGCCAGAGAGTGCCCTTCATGCGGCGGCCTCGGCGGTGGCGGTGGGTGCGGGGGTGCGGTCGGAACGCAGGTAGGCGAGCAAGAGGTCTTCCAGGGAGGGATCTTCGACGACCCACCGGTCGCCGGGGGCACTGGTGATGAGCCGGCGGGCTGCCGCGCGGTCGTCCCGGAGCAGGGCGTGCACCTGCCGCCCGGTGACGGAGGCCTCGACGACGCCGGAGCGGTCGAGGGCGGGCGGCAGGCCGTCGTCCGAGGACGGGTCGGCGAGCCCGGTGACGCGGACGTGCGCCTCGCACAGCTGCTGGGCGTCGCCGTCCAGGCGTACGGCGCCGTGCTTGAGCAGCAGGACGTGGTCGCAGGCGTTCTCCAGCTCGGAGAGCACGTGGGAGGAGAGGACGACGGTGATGCCGCGGTCGGCGACCTCGGCCATGACCAGGCCCATGGCCTCGATGCGGACGAGCGGGTCGAGGTCGGCGAGCGGCTCGTCCAGGAGCAGCAGGTCGGGGCGCTTGCCGAAGGCGAGGGCGAGCGCGATGCGGGTGGCCTGGCCCGGCGAGAGGGCGCCGACGCGGGCGTCGAGGGGGATGTCCCCGGCGCGGACGATGCGCTCGGCGGAGGCCGCGTCCCAGTCGCGGTTGAGCTCGCGGCCGAAGCGCAGGGTCTCCTCGACGGTGAAGCGGGGGTAGAGCGGCTTGTCCTGGGCGAGGAACGCGATGCGCTCGCGGGCGGCCGGGCTGCCCGGCTCGGCGCCGAAGACGCTCAGTTCGCCGGCGGTGGGCCGCAGCAGGCCGGTGGCCAGGTGGAACAGGGTGCTCTTGCCCGCACCGTTGGGGCCGACGAGGGCGGTGATCCGCCCGGCGGGGAGGGCGAAGTCGCAGTCGCGGAGCGCCCAGCCACCGCGGAACCTCCGTCCCAGGCGCGTCGCCCGCAGGGCGGTGGTGGGGTCGTCGGTCACGTTGTCTTCCTCCAGCGTCTACGGGTGCGGTGATCGAGGGGGCGGGATGAACGGCGGCGGGGCATCGGGCGGCGGAAAGGATTCGTCCAGGGCGGAGGCGGTGAGCGCCGCGACGTCCTCGCGCTCCAGACCGGCCGCGCGGGCCCGTGCCACCCAGGCGACGGCCTCCGCCCGCAGCGGCGAGTCCCCGGCCGACGCGGCCCGCGACAGCGACCGCCGCACGAACGTCCCCCGCCCGGGCCGCGGCTCGACGAGCCCCTCGCGCTCCAGCTCCCGGTAGGCGCGCAGCACGGTGTTCGGATTCACCGCAACGGCCTCGACCACTTCCCGGGCCGTCGGCAACCGGTCCCCCGGCTCCAGGACACCCAGCCGGAGCGCCTGCCTGACCTGCTGCACGAGCTGCAGATAGGTGGCCACACCGCTGCGCCGGTCGATCCGGAACGCGATCATTCGGCACCCTCGTTTCACTAACGTGTTAGTGGAATGATGCGGAGGGGGTGCCGGGACGTCAAATCGCTGCACCGGGCCACGAAGGGGATCGGGGCGCGCTCGCACGGCACCCCGCCGACAAGCCGCCGCCCGCGTTCACGCACAGCCCATTGCAACGACCGGCCGGATCCCTCATTGCGTTCAACGTTGATCTCATTGCAACGCAAGCCCTATAAGGGCTACATCAGGCGTGGGAACTTGCCTCTCGTTCTTTGACGAATCAGTAAACGCAATGTACCGTCGCAGTCGTTCAGCAATTGCTGAACGTCCGGGGCGAGGGGGTTCACGATGGGAACAGGCAACAGCGGCTTCTCCGAGGCGGGGCTGCGGAGGATGCGTGACGTGCTGGCGCGGCACGTCGAGTCCGGGAGGATTCCCGGGGTCGTCGCCCTCGTCGGCCGGGGCAGCGAGACGCACGTCGAAGCGCTCGGGACCATGCGCCACGACGGTGACGCGCCGATGCGCCGGGACACCATCTTCCGGATGGCCTCCACGTCCAAGCCCGTCGCGATGGCACCGGTGATGGTCCTGCTGGACGAGTGCAGGCTGCGGCTGGACGACCCGGTGGACCAGTGGCTGCCCGAACTCGCCGACCGCCGGGTGCTGAAGCGGATCGACGGCCCGCTGGACGACACCGTCCCGGCGCGGCGGCCGATCACCGTGCGGGACCTGATGACCTCGACGTTCGGGCTCGGCATCGACCTGACCGCGATGGGCTCCCCCATCATGAACGCGGTGTTCGAGGGGGGCGTCTTCAGCCAGGGCGCGGCACCGCTGCCCGAGCCGGACGAGTGGATGCGCCGCCTCGGCGCGCTCCCGCTGATGCGCCAGCCCGGCGAGCACTGGCAGTACCACCTCAGCCACGACGTGCTCGGCGTGCTCGTCGCGAGGGTCACGGGCCGGCCGTTCGAGGCGTTCCTGCGCGAACGCGTCCTCGATCCGCTGGGGATGAAGGACACCGGTTTCCACGTGCCGGCCGGCAAGATCGACCGGTTGCCGCCCAGCTACGCCCCCGATCCGCGGACCGGAGAGTTCACCGTGTGGGACGAGGCGGTGGGCGGGCAGTACAGCGCGCCTCCGGCGTTCCAGGCGGGCGGCGGCGGGCTGGTCTCCACCGTCGACGATTACCACGCCTACTTCCGGATGCTGCTGAACCAGGGGATGCACGGGACCGAGCGGATCCTCTCCCGGCCCGCCGTCCAGCTGATGACCACCAACCGCCTCACGCCCGAGCAGGAAGCGGCCCGGTCCGCCCTGGCCCGAGGCGCCGTCCACGTGTCGTTCGGCCAGGGGCAGCAGGGCGGCTGGGGCTTCGGGATGGCGGTGCGCACCTACCGCGGGGACTACGCGCCCGTCGGCCAGTTCGGCTGGGACGGCGGAACCGGCACCTCGGTCTACGCCGACCCGGACCACGGGCTCACCGGAATCCTGCTCACCCAGGTCGGGCTGACCACGCCGGACCCGGCGCGGCTCATCCACGACTTCTGGACCACGGTCTACCAGGCGATCGGCGACTGACGCCCCGCGCTCCGTGGTCCTGTCAGCTCACGCCGTCGCCGGCTCCGCCTCCGCCGCCGGCGCAGCCGCCTCGGCGGTCTTGTGCTTCGGGAGGAGGAGCATCAGGGCGAAGACCAGGACCAGGCCGCCGACGACCCACCACATCGCGTGGGTGAACGCGCCGCTGAAGATGTCGGCCATCGCCTCGTGCCGCGGGTCCGCCTTGTCCACCACGGAGAAGAACGCCACCGAGACGAGGCCGAGCCCGATGGCCTGGCCGAGCTGCATCGTGGTGTTGATCAGGCCGGACGCGGAGCCGGCGTGTTCGCGGGGGACCTCGGAGAGGATCGCGTCGGTGATCGGGGAGACGATGAGGCCCATGCCGGCGCCCATCACGATCAGGGGGAGCGCCATCTGCCAGGAGGAGATGCCGGCGCCGTAGTGGCCGGCCTCCCAGATGTAGATCAGTACGCCGGCGGCCATCACGACGGCGCCCGCCGAGAGGACGTTGCGACCGAAGCGGGGCACGAGCTTCTGGACGGACATGCCCGCGGCCGCCGAGACGGCGATGGAGAACGGGATGCCGGTCAGGCCCGCCCGCAGCGCGGACCAGCCGAGACCGAGCTGCATGTACATCGTCCAGACCATGAAGAAGATGCCGGTGGTCATGCCGAAGACCAGCTGGACACCGACGCCGCCCGCGAAGCTGCGGACCTTGAACAGCGACAGTTCGACCAGCGGCGATCCGTCCTTGCGGGTCTTGTGGCGCTCGTAGGCGACGAAGCCGGCGAAGACGGGCAGGGAGGCGGCCATGGATATGAAGCCCCACAGCGGCCAGTCGTGCTCGCGGCCCTGGGTGAGCGGGAAGAGCAGCATCAGCAGGCCGGCGCTGGCGAGGGCCACGCCCACGAGGTCGAGCTTGAGGGCCTTGGGGGCCTTGGACTCGGTGATGAAGCGGCGGCCGAGGAGCAGGCCGGCGATGCCGACCGGCAGGTTGATCAGGAAGATCGGGCGCCATTCGAGGCCGAAGAGGTTCCACTGGGTGAGCAGGGCGCCCAGCAGGGGGCCGGAGACGGCGCCGAGGCCGACGATCGCGCCGAACATGCCGAAGACCTTGCCGCGCTCGTGCGCGGGGAAGGTGACGTGGATGATCGACAGCACCTGCGGGACCATCATGGCGCCCATCAGGCCCTGCAGGACGCGCGCCGCGACGAGGAACTGCGGGTCGCCGGCGATGCCGCACAGCATCGAGGCGAGCGTGAAGCCGCCCATGCCGAGCAGGAAGACCTTCTTGCGGCCGTAGATGTCGCCCAGCCGGCCACCGGTGATCAGGCCGATCGCGAAGGCCAGCGCGTAGCCCTCGCTGAGCCACTGCAGGACGCTGAACGAGGCGTCGATGTCACGTCGGATGCTGGGCATCGCGATGTTGACGATCGTGACGTCGACCAGATCCATGAAGGAAGCGGTCATCACTACCGCGAGCGCCAGCCAGCGGCGGCGGTCGGTGGGCGGTGAATCGGTGGTCATGGATGGACCTGGCCTTTCGCTGGGGCAGACGGAGCGCGTTTGTCGGATGAGATGACCGTAGACCTCATATAGGACAGCTTGTGTCCCACTTGGCTGGGACCCTGGTGTTATGACCGACACTCCGGCACGGCTCCTGAATCTGCTCTCCCTGCTCCAGACGCCGCGCGAGTGGCCCGGCAGCGAACTCGCCGAGCGGCTCGGGGTGACCACGCGCACCATCCGCCGCGACATCGAGCGGCTGCGGGACCTCGGCTACCCCGTGCAGGCGACCATGGGCGCGGACGGCGGTTACCGGCTCGCGGCCGGCGCCGCGCTGCCGCCGCTCGTCCTGGACGACGAGGAGGCGGTCGCCATCGCCGTGGGGCTGCGGGCGGGCGCGGGGCACGCCGTCGACGGCATCGAGGAGGCATCCGTACGGGCCCTGGCCAAGCTGGAGCAGGTGCTGCCGTCCCGGCTGCGGCACCGCGTCTCGGCGCTGCAGGCGGCCACGGTGCCGATCACCTCGGGCGACGGCGCGACGGTCGACCCGCGGACGCTGACCGTCATGGCCTCGGCGGCCACCGGCCACGAGCGGCTGCGCTTCGCCTACCGCAAGGGGGACGGCACGGAGACGCAGCGGCTGGTCGAACCCCACCGGCTGGTGAGCACCGGGCGCCGCTGGTACCTCGTCGCCTACGACATCGACCGCGGCGACTGGCGGACCTTCCGGGTGGACCGGGTCAGCGAGCCGTTCGCGACGGGGGCGCGCTTCACGCCGCGGGAGCTGCCGGCGGCGGACGCGGCCAAGTTCGTGAAGGGTTCGCTGGGCCGGATGCAGCCGACGGTGCGCGTCGTCGCGACGCTGCACGCACCGGCGGAGTTCGTCGCGGCCCGGCTCCCCCAGCACGTCGGCGCGCCGCAGCCGGTGGACGACCGCACGTGCCGCCTCGACCTGGAGCTCACCGACTCGGTGGAGTGGATCGCCTTCCGGCTGGCGCTGCTGGACTGCGACTTCACCGTCCACGAGCCGCAGGGGCTGGTGGAGCACCTGCGCGAGCTGGGGGCGAGGATCACCCGCGCGGCGGGGTGAACCCTTCGACCGCAGCGGCGTACGGCTCGCGGCGGCCCAAAGGAGGGCCCCGGCGCAGGGGGGGTGGCGCCGGGGCCCGGTCTATGAGGTTATGCCCTATTAAGCCGCTACGTCACTACGCCGCACTACACCGCCGCGTCGGCGTCACTACGCCGCCGCGTCGAAGCCCGTGTCGTGGGCCATCTTCTTGAGCTCCAGCAGGGCGTGCTTCTCGATCTGCCGGATCCGCTCACGGGTGAGGCCGTGCTGCTTGCCGACCTCGGTGAGCGTGCGCTCACGGCCGTCCTCGATGCCGTAGCGCGCCTTGATGATCGAAGCGGTCCGCTGGTCGAGGCGGCCGATCAGGTCCTCCAGCTCCTCGCTGCGCAACAGGGCGATCACCGACTGCTCCGGCGACACCGCGGAGGTGTCCTCCAGCAGATCGCCGAACTGGGTCTCGCCCTCGTCGTCGACGGACATGTTCAGGCTGACCGGGTCACGGGCCCAGTCCAGGACGTCGCCGACGCGCTCGGCGGTGGTGCCCAGCTCCTCGGCGATCTCGGAGTGCTCGGGGTCGCGCCCGTTCTCGCGGTTGAACTCGCGCTGGACGCGCCGGATCCGGCCCAGCTCCTCCACCAGGTGGACGGGCAGCCGGATCGTACGGGACTGGTCGGCGATGGAGCGGGTGATCGCCTGGCGGATCCACCACGTCGCGTACGTGGAGAACTTGAAGCCCTTGGCGTAGTCGAACTTCTCCACCGCGCGCACCAGGCCCGCGTTGCCCTCCTGGATCAGATCGAGGAGGGGCAGGCCGCTGCGCGGATAGCGCCGGGCGACGGCGACGACGAGGCGCAGGTTGGACTTGATGAAGACGTCCTTGGCCCGCGCACCCTCGGCCGCTACGGCCTCCAGCTCCTCGCGCGAGGCACCCTCGGCGCCCTTCCCCGGTTCCTCGAGGCCGTCGAGGAGCTGCTGGGCGTACACGCCCGCCTCGATGGTCTGGGAGAGCTCGACTTCCTTGGCGGCGTCGAGCAGGGGCGTACGGGCGATCTCGTCGAGGTACATCCCCACCAGGTCGCGGTCGGCGATCTCGCCGGAGGCGCGCACAGCGCTCGCCCCCTCAGCGCCCTTGTCGGCGGGCTGACGACGGGCGACGGCACGGGTTGCCATGCGTACTCCCTTGCGATGAGTCGGTCGCGGGACGGACGGGCTCGGCTGGGCTTCCCCTGTAAGGGCGGACCCTGTCACGCCTGCCCCGTCCGATGGAAAGAACGACTGGAATCCGGACAGAATTCCCACGGAACGCCTTATTTTTGGTGATCATGCAGTACCCTGTGCGGCCGCAGACCGGAACGCATGCCGAAGAGACCCACGGAAGCGCAGGTCAGACCACATGGAAGGCGCCCCGGGAGCCTCATGGTCCCCTGGCGCCGCAGCCGGGTGAGACGGCCGTCACGTGTGCGCGACAGCCGGCGGACCGGCCGGGAGCCGTCGCCCTTGACCGCGCTCCCACCCTCAAGGACGACGCGGACGGCCCCCCCGGTTGCCAGGCTCCGTTTGATCGAGTTGCCCGGGCCCTCGCACGGGTGTGCGCTGGTGGGACGAGAGAGGAGCCCCGCGATGACGCACTCGATCATGCCCGGGCACCACCGGCACGCCCACGAGGGCCCCGGCCCGGTGGCGCGCGGCACCCCGCTCCCCGCCGGGCACGCGCCCCGGTTCACCTGGGCCGTACCCGTCGTCGGCGGGATCGCCCTCGGCCTGTTCGCCGTCTTCCTGGCGGGCAACAACGGTTACTCGACGGGCGCCGCCTGGCTCATCGGCGTGGTCGCCGGCCTGGTCGCCATGGCAGCGGGCTACGCACTGCTCCGCGAGCGCAACACGATGATCACCGAGGTCCGCGCGGCGGCCTTCGGGGCGCTCTTCGGCGGCAGCATGGGATTCCTGCACAGCCTCAGCGGCGGCTCGGTGCTGCGGTCCACGGGCGTCGGGCTGCTGACGGGGATCGGCATGGGCGTCGCCTCGTACTACGTCTTCTACTGGCACGAGCACCGCGCGGACGAGCGGTAGGCCGGCGGGCGGCAGGGCCGAGAGCCGGCCGCCGGCGGGTGACGGGACCGGCGACGTAGGACCTCAGACGGTTCCGTGTATCTGACAACCGGCCCTAGCGTGAGGGCCGATGCCACCATCCGAACTGCGCCTATGCGAACTGCGCCTACCCGAACCGCACCTACCCGAACTGCACCGAGCGCTTCGCCAGCCCCATCCAGAACCCGTCGATGACACTGCGCTGAGCGTCCAGCTCGTCCTCCGCGGCGCCGAGGGTGACGAAGAGGGGTGCGAAGTGCTCGGTGCGCGGGTGGGCGAGGTGCCCCGCGGGGGCCTTGCGCTCGAAGTCCAGGAGCGCGTCGACGTCCCGGGCGGCGAGCGCCTCCCGGCCCCACGCGTCGAACTCCGCCGACCAGCCGGGCGGGCCGGATCCCGCGTGCCGCAGCGCGGCCAGGTTGTGCGTGAAGAAGCCGCTGCCGACGATCAGCACGCCCTCGTCGCGCAGGGGGGCGAGCTTGCGCCCGATCTCCATCAGCCGGCGCGGTTCGAGGGTGGGCAGGGATATCTGCAGGACGGGCACGTCGGCCTCGGGGTACATCTCGACCAGCGGCACGTAGGCCCCGTGGTCCAGGCCCCGGTCGGGGACGTCCTGGACGGGCGTGCCGGCGCCGCGCAGCGTCTTGCGGACGCGCTCGGCCAGCCCGGGGGCGCCGGGGGCGGCGTAGCGGACGCGGTAGTAGTGCTCGGGGAAGCCCCAGAAGTCGTAGACGAGCGGCACGGTCTCGGTGGCGCCGAGGGCGAGCGGCGCCTCCTCCCAGTGGGCGGAGACGACGAGGATCGCGCGGGGCCGGGGCAGGTCCGCGCCCCAGGCGGCGAGCTGGGCGGTCCACAGCTCGTCGTCCGCGAGGGGCGGGGCGCCGTGGGAGAGGTAGAGCGCGGGCATGCGCGCGCCGGTACGGGTGTCGGTGGCCGGCATGGACCCTCCTGGTCGGGGCAGTACTCCCATAGGTACTTGAACTCTCAAGCTCTTGGGTTTGAGCTTAACCCGTCCTTATTTAAACTTCAAGGATCCAGAGCGCGACCGAGAGCGCGAACGACAGCGACAGGAAGCCGGTGGGTGAAACAGTGGATGTCATGACCAAACGACCCGAAGAGGACACCGCTCGTGCGGAGCGGGAGACGTCCGGCACCGCGGCGGAGCCGCGCTGGCTCACCTCCGCCGAGCAGGACGTCTGGCGGGCGTACCTGCACGCCACCACCCTGCTGGAGGACCACCTCGACCGGCAGCTCCAGCGCGACGCCGGCATGCCGCACGTCTACTACGGGCTGCTCGTCACGCTCTCCGAGGCGCCCCGCCGGCGGCTGCGGATGACCGAGCTGGCCCAGCACGCCAAGATCACCCGGTCCCGGCTCTCGCACGCCGTCGCGCGGCTGGAGAAGAACGGCTGGGTGCGCCGCGAGGACTGCCCCTCCGACAAGCGCGGCCAGCTGGCCGTCCTCACGGACGAGGGGTTCGCGATGCTGCAGCGGTCCGCCCCGGGCCACGTCGCGGCCGTCCGGGCCGCGCTCTTCGACCGCCTCTCCCCCGAACAGGTCACCCAGCTCGGCGAGATGTGCCGGACGGTCGCGGCGGGCCTCCAGCCGGCGGGCGCGGATCTGCCCTGGCTGCGCTGAGCGGCGCCACGCACGCGTGAAGGCCCCCGCCCGGACGGGCGGGGGCCTTCATGTGAGGCGGGAGGGCGGTACGGCGCTAGTGAGCCATGACCGGGACGGCGTTCTCCGCGCCCTCGCCGTCACCCGAGCCGGCGACCACGCCGCCCTGGTGCCCGGCGTTGACGAAGGCGACCGCGACGAGCGCGGACAGCGCCAGGATGCCGGCGGCCCACCACACGGCGGTGGAGTAGCCGTGCACCATCGACTGGAAGGTGAGCAGCTTCGGGTTCGCGCCGGAGCCCATGTGCGACTTGAAGTAGTCGGTGGTGGCGCTGGCGGCGATGGTGTTCAGCAGAGCGGTGCCGATGGCGCCGCCGACCTGCTGCGAGGTGTTGACCATCGCCGAGGCGACACCGGCGTCACGGGCCTGCACGCCGTACGTGGACAGGCTCATGGCCGGCATGAAGGCCGTACCCATGCCGAGGCCCATCAGCATCAGACCGGGCAGGACCACCGCCGCGTAGGAGGTGTCCAGGTCGATCCGGGTGAGCAGGACCATGCCGACGGCCGCGAGCAGGAAGCCCGGGCCCATCAGCCAGCGCGCCGGGACGCGGGTCATCAGGCGGGCGCCGATCTGCGTGGAGCCGGCGATCATCGTGGCGATCATCGGCAGGAACGCGAGACCGGTCTTGACCGGCGAGTACCCCCGGACGACCTGCAGGTAGTAGGTCAGGAAGAGGAACAGGCCGAACATCGCGATGGCGGCGAGGCCCAGCGAGACGTAGACGCCGGCGCGGTTGCGGTCGGTGAGCACGCGCAGCGGCAGCAGCGGGGCCTTGACCTTCTTCTCGACGAGCACGAAGGCGATCAGCAGGACCGCGGCGGCGGCGAAGAAGCCGAGGGTGCTGCCGGCCGTCCAGCCGTCGGACTCGGCGCGGGTGAAGCCGTAGACCAGCGAGACCAGGCCGAGGGTGGCCAGGATGACGCCGGGGACGTCCAGCTTCGAGGGGTTGCGGCCCTCGGCCGGCTCGCGGATCACCGCGATCGCACCGGCCGCGGCGACGACCGCGAAGGGGATGTTCACGAAGAACGTCCAGCGCCAGTTGAGGTACTCGGTGAACAGACCGCCGAGGATCAGGCCGACACCACCGCCGGCACCGGCGATGGCACCGAAGATGCCGAACGCCTTGGCGCGCTCCTTCGCCTCGGTGAAGAGGACGGCGAGCAGCGACAGAGCGGCCGGGGCGAGCAGCGCGCCGAAGACGCCCTGCAGGGCGCGGGCACCCAGCAGCATCCCCGTGTTGACGGCGGCACCGCCGAGCGCGGAGGCGGCGGCGAAGCCGATCAGGCCGACGACGAAGGCGCGCTTGCGGCCCCACAGGTCGGAGATGCGGCCGCCGAAGAGCAGCAGACCGCCGAAGGCGAGGGCGTAGGCGGTGATGACCCACTGCCGGTTGCCGTCCGAGATGCCGAGGTCGGCCTGGGCGGAGGGCAGGGCGATGTTCACGATGGTCGCGTCGAGGACGACCATGAGCTGGGCCAGGGCGATGAATATGAGCGCTTTCCAGCGCTTGGGGTCGAGGGCGGTACTGGTGTCTGGCATGAGTGTGTCTACCTCGGCACGCGGTGGAGCGGGACGGTGGGGTCGTGGTGGTGGTGCAGACCCGGCGGGGCCTGCGAAGTCTGGTGGGGTCACCCGGAATCGGAGCCGGAGTCCGGGCCGGGGCCGGAGTCCGGGCCGGAGTCGGAGCCCGGGCCCGAGTCGGAGTCCGGCGCAGCAGTGGGGGCTGCACCGGGGCCGGCGGCGGAGCAGTGCTTGTGGCGGCGCAGGTCCTCCAGCGTGGCGGCGGATCCGGGGAGTTCGGACCTCGCCGGGGTCATCAGGCCGTCGAGGAACAGCTGCAGGTGCCGGTGGACGAACTGGTCGAAGCCCGCACAGCCCTTGCCCGGCAGCGGCCGGGTCAACTGCGTGATGGCGACGATGAGATCGCCGAGCCCGATGTCGTCGCGCAGCTGACCGGACGCGCGGGCGTCGGCCAGGATGGCCTCGACCTGCCCGTCGAGGCGGTCGCGCGCCGCCACCAGCTCGGGGTGCTCGGGATCGACTCCCTCGTCGAGCAACGTGCAGAGCGCGCCCACCCGTTCGTCCGCGGCGGCGTGGACGAACCGCCTCAGCGATCGGAAAGCATCGGGCTCCTCGGCTCGTGCAGCCTCGGCCCGGTCCGCGAGGCGGGCCATGACCGAGAGGGTGACGTGGTGGATCAGCTCGCGGCGGTCCGCGAAGTGCCGGTACAGCGTGGCATTGCCGACCCCGGCCCGTCGAGCGATTTCATCGAGGGAGCTCTCCGCCCCGTACTCGACCAGCGCTTCGCGCGCCGCGGAAACGATCCGCTCGCGGTTGCGCAGGGCATCGGCGCGCAGGCGCGGCGGTTGCGGCGGTTGAGCGGTGACCACGGCCTTGCTCCTTCGGGACGAGGGGGAGGCAGAAGCGGGGAGAGGTTCCCCGTTTTCCTCGGACGAGGGGTAAACGGGGAGAAGGTCCCCGGATATTTCGCGGCCGGGGGGTGACGTACGTCACACTCCGTGGCAGACGCACGGGCGACCCCTGGTGCCCCATCTGCCGCAGTCCGGGAAGCGCGCGGGGGCGCAGCGACAGAGAGTGATCACAGAGCGCGGCGCGGGACGAGCGGCGACGGCCGTATCCCGAACGCGTCCGTCCCTGGAGGTGCCCGCCCGCATGAGCCCTGAGCCCTGGCCCGTCGACACCGGCATGAAGGCCGCGACATGAAGGCGCCGGCATGAAAGGCGCTGACGTGAAGGCGCTGACATGAAGGCGCCGGTATGAAGGCGCTGGCCGTCCTGGTCATGGCGGCCACCGCGCTGGCCATGACCTCGCCAGTGCCCGCGTGGCACCCGGGGCCCGGCGCCGAGGCCGGGCTGGGCGGGCCGCCCGCCGCGGACACCGGGGGACGGCCGCCCTCCGGCCCGTGCGCCCTGCCCGGCGCCACCGACAACGTCTCCGAGACCCCGCGCACCCCGCCCGGCTACGCCCGCTCCAGCGGCATCGTCCGCGCGGTCACCTTCCTGATCGACTTCCCGGACGACCCCGCCACAACCCCTCCGCAGCAGCGCTACGGCGAGTTCTTCCCGGCCGTCGCGGACTACTACCGGGCCAGCTCCTACGGCCGGCTCGACTACCGCTCCACGCCGGTGCTCCGCTGGATCCGGATGTCCCGCCCGTACGCCGCCTACGGGATCGAGCGCGGCACGCCCTTCGACGCGGACGGCGACGACGGCTACCGCGCGATCGCGGCGGAGATCCTCGACGCCACGGACGACACCGTCGACTTCCGGCGCTACGACCTGGTCAACGTGCTGGTGACGCCGGGTGCGGGGCCGCCGGCCACCGAGGACGTGCGGTCGGTGACGTTCGCCGGCTCCCCGACCGGCCTGACCACCGCCGACGGCACCCCCTTCAAGAACGTCTCGTTCATCTGGAGCCGCCAGACGGGCGACAGCCCGTACCGCGTCCTCAACCACGAGAACGCCCACAGCTTCGGGCTGCCCGACCTCTACTACACGGGCCGCGGCGCGGCGCTGATGAAGACGCCCGTGGGCCACTGGGACCCGATGGACGAGGACTGGGGCCCGTCCAACGACTTCCTCGCCTGGCACAAGTGGAAGCTGGGCTGGCTCGCGCCCGCGCAGGTCCGCTGCATCGACGGGCCGGGCGTCCGCTCGTTCGCCCTGACTCCCACCTCCGTCCCCGGCGGGCTCAAGCTGGCCGTCGTCCCCGTCTCCCGGCACACCGTGATCACCCTGGAGGCGAGGACGCCGGGGCCGCTGGACCATGCGGTGTGCCGTTCCGGCGTCCTGGTCACCGCGGTCACCACCACCATGACCACGGGCTCCGGCCCCGTGCGCACCGCGGACGCCACGCCCGGCAGCAAGGGCTGCTACACCACCGACCTGAACGTCAACGCCGCGCTGAGCGACGCCCCGTACACCGCCGGGCAGCGGTACACCGGGCCCGGCGTCTCCGTCGACGTGCTCGGGGCGGACGACGAGGGCGACTGGCAGGTGCGGGTGCGGACGGTCAGG
Organism: Streptomyces sp. URMC 124; assembly: GCF_051386455.1. Classification (NCBI taxonomy): domain Bacteria; kingdom Bacillati; phylum Actinomycetota; class Actinomycetes; order Kitasatosporales; family Streptomycetaceae; genus Streptomyces; species Streptomyces sp. URMC 124. The sequence continues at coordinate 6,551 of NZ_JBPQTS010000117.1, read as the reverse complement.
AGGCCGCTCCCCAGTGACGCCGGCCGAGACTGATCAGCCGCAGCTGCCGCCCGGCCGTGTCGGCGATGACCCGCGCCTCCTCCGGGGACGCCTCCAGGAACGCCGACGCGGTCATCACGAGGTGGTCGACGTACAGCCCGGCGAGCATCCGTACGTCCTCCTCGCTCCACCCCTGCGAGACGTCCTGCGTCGCGAGGGCGGCGGCGACCTCGTCGCCGAAGCGCTCCAGCTCCGCCGCGATGGCCTCCCGCACCGCCCGTACCCCGCCGTGCCGTTCGCGGGCGACGAAGCGCACGTGCGCCGGGTGGCGCCGCACATGGCCGACGACGGCCTCGACGCTGCGGTCGATGACCTCCTCGGCATCCTGCTGCTCCGCCAGCACGGCCCGGATCATCACGTGCAGGCTGCCCAGCGACTCCTCCACGAGCGCGACGCCGAGCTCGGCCATGTCCCGGAAGTGCCGGTAGAACGCGGCGGGCGCGACCCCCACGACCCGGGTGACCTCCCGCAGCCCGAGGCTGCTCAGGCTCTGCTCCTCCAGCAGCCCCAGGGCGGCGTCGAGCAGGGCCTGACGGGTCTTCAGCTTCTGGGCCTGACGGACCCCGAGGGTGGCGTGGGTGCTGCTGGTCATGGATTCAGTAAACAACTGTTTGCCACGGGACGCCAGGAGCGCTACGCTGGATTTCAGTGAACAACTGTCATTCCAACTGTTCACCCAAGAAGGGGAAGAACATGATCTTCCTAGTGGCGGCCGTGCTCCTCATGGGAGTCCTCGTGGGTGCCGCCGCCCATCTCGCACTCCCCGTGACCATCCCGGCGGCCGCGGCCATCGCCCTGTGGCTGCTGGTCTTCGCGATCCGCGAGCGCAGGAGGGAGCACTGAGATGCCGACGACTACGACACTGACGAAGCTCACGAAACCGACGGACACACCGCCGGCGAAGCGCACGGTGCAGCACCCTGCCAAGAAGCAGACGCGGCCGGAGCCGCAGAAGCCGCCCGCCCGCCGGGAGGCCGACGGCATGGCGGTCGCCTCCTTCGTCCTGGGTCTGGTGGGCCTCCTGGTCTTCAACATCGTCCTGGGTCCCCTGGCCCTGGTCCTGGCCTCCCTGGCCCTCCTCCGCGGCACGAACCGCCGCGGCCGCGCCGCCCTGGGCCTGACCCTGGGGGCTGCCGACCTGATCGTCCTGGCGGCCCTGGTCACCTCGGACCACACCGTCTCCTGGAGCTTCGGCCCCTGACCCGGGCCCGCCGCCACCCGCTACACTGGCGGCTACCTTGCCTCCGTAGCTCAGGGGATAGAGCACTGCTCTCCTAAAGCAGGTGTCGGCAGTTCGAATCTGCCCGGGGGCACAGGACAGAAGGCCCTCCCGTCCATCCGGACGGGAGGGCCTCTGCCGTTTCCGGCGCTTCCAGGGCTCTGTCGTCTTCGGGCCGTTCACCAGGTGACCGGGAGGGACTCCGGGCCGCGGTTGATGGAGCCCCGGCGCCAGCGCATCTCGCTCTCGGGGACGGCGAGCCTGAGGTCCGGGAAGCGGTTGAGGAGGGCGGTGAGCATGACCTCCGCCTCCATTCGGGTCAGCAGCGCGCCGACGCAGTAGTGCGGGCCGTGGCCGAAGGAGAGGATGGGGGCCTCGTCGCGGGTGAGGTCGAGGCGGTCGGGGTCGGTGAAGACCGACGGGTCGCGGTTGGCCGCCAGGTAGGAGACGTAGACGGCCTCGCCGCTGCGGATGACCACCTCGCCGACCTGCAGGTCCTCGGTGGCGACGCGCGGCAGGCCGACGCCGTTGCGGTGCGGGATGTAGCGCAGCAGCTCCTCCACCGCCCGCGGGAGCAGGGCCGGTTCGGCGCGCAGGCGCGCCAGCTGCTCGGGGTGGGTGAGCAGCGCGTACACCATGTTGGAGACCTGGTTGCGGACCGCGTCCATGCCGTTGAGCACGAGCATCACCGCGAGCGAGACCAGCTCGGGGAGGCTGAGGCCGTCCTGGGCGTGGGCCTCGACCAGGGCGCTGAAGAGGTCGTCGCCCGGGTGCTCGCGGCGGTGGGCGGCCATGGCCTTGAAGTAGCCCGCGATCTCGCCCTTGACGGCGTCGCTCTCCTGCTGGGAGTGGTTGCTGGAGAGGATCACGGAGCGCCAGCCCTGCAGCCGGCCGAGGTCGTGGGCGGGGACGCCGAGGAGCTCGCCGATCAGCTGGGCGGGCAGCGGGCCGGTCAGACACTCCGTCAGGTCGGCGGGGGCGCCCTGCTCCACCATGCGCGAGATCATCTGCTCCGCGAGCTCTTCGGCGCGGGGGCGCAGGGCGGCGACGCGCTTGCGGCCGAAGGTGAGGGCCACGTGGCGGCGGATGCGGGTGTGGTCGGGCGGGTCGGCCCGGCCGACGCCGCCGGCCGGGGCGACGACGTGCGGCGTCATGCTGGTGACCGGCCGGTCGACGGTGAGGGCGCGGCTGAGCCGGGGGTCGGCGGCGATCGTCTTGACGTCCTCGTAGCGGGTGGCCAGCCAGGCGTCGCCCTCGCCGAACCGCAGCCGGATCCGGGCGATCGGCTCCTCGCGCAGCAGGCGGTGCATCAGCGGGTCGAATTCCAGGCCGGGGAGGGGGTCCACCGGCCAGTCGTGGACCGTCTCGCCCGGCGTGCGGAAGGCCGGGCAGGAGCCGGTGGGCTCCGGGCCGGGCGTCGCGTCGGACGCCTGATTCGTCAGCGGTTCGGCCATCGGGCCCTTCCTCGGTCGCCGGGCATCGCTCTCACCACGCGACGGGCAGGTGCTCCGGCCCCCGGATGAGCGCGCTCCGCTGCCACCGGATCTTCTCCACCGGCTCCGCGAGGCGCAGGTCCGGGAAGCGGGCGATCAGGCTGGAGAGGATGATCTCGGATTCCAGGCGGGCGAGCATCGAGCCCAGGCAGAAGTGCGGTCCGTGCCCGAAGGACAGGTGCGGATTGTGCTCCCGGTCGAAGTCGATCTCGTCGGGGTGGTCGAAGACGGACGGGTCGCGGTTGGCCGTGAGGTACGAGGAGTGCACCACTTCGCCGGCCCGGATCAGGACGCCTCCCACTTCCACGTCCTCCATGGCGATGCGGCCGAGGCCGACGGCGTTGCGGTGCGGGATGTAGCGCAGCAGCTCCTCGATGGCCTGCGGCAGCAGCTCCGGCTCGCGGCGCAGCCGCTCCAGGTGGTGGGGGTGGGTGAGCAGGGCGTAGACCATGTTGCTGCTGTTGTTGCGTACGGCGTGGGCGGCGCTGGCCTGGATGAGCAGGGCGATGGCGACGGCTTCCTCCGTACTGAGGTCGCCCTTGTCGATGGCGGCGCCCAGCTCGCTGGCGAGGTCGGGCCCCGGCTCGGCGCGCTTGCGCCCCAGCATCTCCTCGAAGTAGGCCGCCATCTCCGCCTTGGCCCGGTCGCTGGCCTCCCGGCCGTGGCCCGCGGACAGCAGGACCTCCGTCCAGTGCGCCATGCGGGGCAGATCGGCCTCGGGGACGCCCATCAGGTCGCTGATGACGGCGAGGGGCAGCGGGCCGTGGAGGTGTCGCATCAGGTCCGCCGGGGGGCCCTCGCGCTCCATGGCGTCGAGGAGTTCGGCGGCCACGCGCTCGGCCCGGGGGCGGAGGCGTTCGAGGCTGGCGGGCGTGAAGGAGCGCGCGACGGCCTTGCGCAGACGGGTGTGCTCGGGCGGATCGGCGAAGCCCACCGCCTCGTCGAGCGGGATGAAGTGGGGGGCCAGCCGGGTGATCGGGCGGCCGAGCACGGCCTGCCGGCTGAACCGCGGGTCGGAGGTGACGAACTTGACGTCCTCGTAGCGCGTGACGAGCCAGGCGTGGCCCTCGCCGTGGGGCAGCTTCACCCGGGCGACGGGCTCCTTCCGCAGCCGCTCGGCCATGAACGGGTCGAAGTCGAGACCGCGCAGGTCCTCCACGGCCCAGAAGCGCACCGGGTACTGATCCGAGTCGGAAGCCGTCGTCGTGGCCATCAGCCGTCCCACCCACCCTGTCCTCTGCGAACCGTTGCCCGTGAACCGGCCGTCTGTGCGCGGTTCCCCTTCCCGGACAAGCTCCCCGGAAAGCCGCACCCGCAACGGGGCACGCCGGGAAAATCACCCGTACGGCCGAAGAAGCGGTCGGTCCTCTTCCTCGCGCCCTCCCCTGCGCCCCCCTCGTACGACTTGCAGCTGATCGGATTGTCCGTCAGGCGGCTAAAGTCGACTTGACCACTGGTTGTCGGGGCCAGTGCACGTGGTTCCGGGACGCCGGGTGTCCCGGGGGGAGGGCATGTATCCGCATGAGTCGTCGCTCCAGTGGGCTGATAGGGATCTGGGCCGAAACGCAGCGCCAGCAGCAGCGCCGGCAGGAGGCCGAGCACCGCGAACAGGTGCAGTTCCAAAGGGAGCAGGAGCGGCGGGAGCGGGCGGCGGCGCGGGAGGCCGCGCGGGCCGACCGGGAGCAGCGGGCCGCCTACCGGCAGCGGCGCGAGGCCGAGGCCCGGCGGCGCACGGAGGAGCTCGAAGCGCGCGTCGCCGAGCTGACCGGACTGCTGGTGACGGGGTGTCAGGTGCCCGCGTTCTCCACGGCCGCGCTGCGCCGGCCCGAGACCGTGGAACCGTTCAACCCCGGCCATCTCGGGCGGCCCCTGCCCATGCCGGACCCGCTCCTGTACCAGGCGCAGGGCGGCTGGGGCTTCGGCGCGAGCCGCGGCCGGGAGCAGTACGACCACGACCTGCGGGCCGCGCAGGCCGCCGAGGCCACGCGCCTGCAGCAGCTGGCGGCCTACCGGCGGCAGTACGAGCAGTGGGCCGCCGGGCAGCTCGCCGAGATCCGGGAGCACAACGCGGGCGTGGAGGACATGGTCACGGCGCTGCGCGCCGGGGACCCCGACGCCGTCGTCGACTACTTCTCGGCCGCCCTCTACGCGTCCTCCGCGTGGCCCGCGGAGTTCCCGCACCAGGTGTCGGCCGCCTATGACCCGGCCGCCCGGCAGCTGGTGCTGATGTGGGAGCTGCCGGGGTACGACGTGGTGCCGGAGGCGAAGGCCGTGCGGTACATGCCGACCGCCGACCAGGAGAAGGAGACGGTGCGGCCCGCTGCGCAGCGCCGGGCCGTCTACCGGGACGTCCTGGCCCAGTGCGTCCTGCTGGTGCTGCGCGACCTCTTCGCGGCGGACGGATCCCGGGCGCTGGAGTCCGTGGCCGTCAACGGCTTCGTCGACGACCACGACCCGGCCACGGGCCGCCGGGCGCAGATCGTCCTGGCCTCGGCCACCGTCTCCCGCTCCGTCTTCGCCGGGCTGCACCTGGAGCAGGTCAGCGCGGTGGACTGCCTCACCGACGGGCTCGGCGGGCTGCTGTCGGCCCGGCCCGACCAGCTCGCGGCGGTGCGCCCGGGCCGGATCCCCGCCGAGGTGGGGCACGGCGTCGTCTCCCACGGCGGCGGTGACGATCCGGACCTCTACGAGATGGACCCGGTCGCGTTCGAGGCGCTCGTCGCCCAGCTCTTCCGCGCCCGGGGCATGCAGGCCGTGATGACGACCCGGTCCAACGACGGCGGGGTGGACGTCGAGGCGCTGGATCCGGACCCGATCAGCGGCGGCCGGATCATCGTGCAGGTGAAGCGGTACCGCAAGACGGTCCCGCCCACGGCCGTCCGGGACCTGTACGGCACGGTGCAGGGCGCCGGTGCCAACAAGGGCGTGCTGGTCACCACGTCCGGCTTCGGTCCCGGCTCGTACGCCTTCGCCAACGGCAAGCCGCTGACGCTCGTCTCCGGCGAGGAGCTGGTGGGGCTGCTGGGGCGGCACGGGCTGCGGGGGCGGCTCGGCGGCGGCAGCGCGACGACGGGCGGGCGGCGGGCCACCGCTTCCCCGGCGGCCGGGGCGGACGACGGCGCGGACGGCTCGACTCACGCATCCGACGCACCCGGCTCACCCGGCTCACCCGGCTCACCCGGCTCACCTGGTGATCACAACGTCCTGGGCATGGCCTGGTCCGGCGCCGTCGCCCTCGACGTGTGCGCCCTCGTCTGCCGGGGCACCCGCGTGCTCAGCGACGACCACTTCGTCTTCTTCAACAACCCCGCGACGCCCGACGGGGCCGTGCGCACCGTCCCGCCGCCCCGCGGGGACAAGGCCGCCGTCCGCGTCGCCTTCGAGGCGCTGCCCGCGGAGGCCGACCGGCTCGTGCTCGTCGCGGCCGTCGACCCCGCCGTCAACCCGGACGCCGACCTCGCAGGGTTCACCGACGCCCGGATCCGGCTGGCGGACGGCGCCGGGGCCGAGCTGGGGCAGCTGGAGGTCTCCGACGGCCGGGCGGGCGAGACCGCGCTGGTCCTCGGCTCCTTCCGGCGGCGGGCGAACGGCGACTGGGACTTCGTCCTCGGCGGGCAGGGCTACCCGGGCGGGCTGGAGGAGCTGCTGGCGGACTACGGGATCGAGGTCGCGTAGATCGCCGTGAGATATCCGGTCGCGTGGATCGCCGTGAGTTATCCACAGGCCCCCGTTCGTGTCGGCGGGCCGCCCTAGACTTTCCGCATGGCCGACCTCACCGAGACCGCCCGCCCGGGTAGCCC
>NZ_JBPQTS010000116.1:0-25168 GCF_051386455.1 Streptomyces sp. URMC 124 | reverse complement strand
CCGCAACATCACCACGCGCACGGTCCTCATCTGCGCGCCCGGCCGCCCGCCCACGCCCTGCCCACCCCGTCGCCCGCTGCCCCGTCCGCCGGGGCCTCCGGAGGCCCACCCGTCCGGTGCCGGGCGTCCCGTGCTCGTGCCGCCCGTCGCGGGGCGGAAACCCTCCGGTGGCCACGGCCTGCCGGAAGATGCCGGGCCCGGTGCGGCCGGCAGGAATCCGCCCGCGGCGCCCTGGTCCCGGTACGGCGACGGTGTGGATTCCGGCTCCGGCCCGGCCGGCCGCGGCGCGTCTCCGGCCCCGCGCCCGACCCGTGCGTCCGTGCCTCCGCCGCCGCCCGGGCCCCACGGCGCCGGCGTTCCCCTCTGGTCGCCGCAACCCGCCGGCGAGGGCGGGCCGTCCGGGACGGGGTTGTAGCCGCAGAGGGCTTCCTCGGCGGCGCCCGCGGCCAGGCCGGTGAGGATGGCGCGGCCGTCGTCGCAGATGAGGACCGTGCGCGTGGTGATGTTGCGGTGGGTCCAGCCGTGAGCGTGCAGGGCGCGTAAGGCGGTGAGGACGTCGGCGGCGACCTCGGCGGCGCGGTGGGGTGACAGGGGCCGCTCGGCGAGCAGCGCGGCGAGCGGACGGGCGGGCAGCAGCTCGCTGACGACCCACAGGCTGCCGCCCTCGGCGAAGACGTGGAAGACCTGGTCGAGCCGCGGGTGATCGGGGACCTGCGCGGCGGCCGCGGCAGCCGCCAGCGCGCGGTTCACCGCCGGATCGCCTCCGGCACCGGCCGCTCCGGGCGTACGGCCCCCGCCGCGGTCCGGTGAGCGCTCCGGTACGTGCCCTCCGCCCGGCGCACCGCCGAGCACCTCGGCGTCCACGACCTCCGGCAGCGGGATCTGCCGGACGAGGACCTCCTGCCCGCTGAGGGTGTCGAACGCACGGGTCTCGACGAGCTCGAAGACATCGGACGGCGGCAGCGGCAGGCGGTACCGGTCGGCCAGGATCCGCCCTGCGTAGTCGTCCACGACGCCTCCCCAAGCGCGCGATCCGCACCTCGCCCGAATGCCCGGGCAACCGCCAACAGCGGTCAATTTGCCGCCTATTGCAGCTGCGTACCGTCCACGACACCTCACGATACGTGCCGAACCCGCCCCTTCGGGCGCGTACGGCTCAGTACGTGGTGCGGGGGATCGACCGGGGCGTCGTCCATCGCGCCACACCCGTCAGCCTGGTCGGTTCCAGCCTCCCGGGACACCGGCACGGACACCGACACCGGCACCGGCACCGGACCGCCACGGGAACCGAAGAACCGAAGAACCGAGCCGGTCAGTCCTTCGGCGAGAAGGTCTTGAACGCCGCGTCCCGCAGCGCCCGGCAGTCGGCGTCGCCCCACTTGCCCTTCTCGCAGGTGATCATGATGGCGTAGCCGTGCTCGTCGTCCACCTTGAAGCCGCGGTTGAGGACCTGAACGCGCTTGCCGTTCTGGTCGCGCTCGAACGACCAGTCCGCGATGGTCGGGTAGTCGTGCCCTTCCCAGCCGCGGATCTCCTGGATGTTCAGCCCTTTGTAGTTCGGCATGCTCTGCCGCGCGCCGGACTCGGCTTCGCGCCATGCCTTCACCGCGTCGGACGTCGGCTCGGAGCTGAAGTCCACCTGGACGCGCGGGAAGCCGCCCGAAGCGCTGTAGATGGCGCCCGAGTGATCACCGGCGGTGCCGGTCTGCTTCCAGCCCTCCGGCAGGGCGATCTCGAAGTGGTATTCGTCGTTATCGATCCGCTTGAAGCCGGACGCCGACGTGGAGGCGGAACCGGACGTCGACGTGGAGGCAGTAACTGAGGTGGCCTTGAGGTCCTTGCCCCCGTCGCCCTGACCGCTGTCCCCCTTGGCCTGACCGCCGCCCTCCTTGCCCGACGGCGCTGCCGCCGAAGGCATGCGCCCGGTCGCGGACTTGCCTTCCTTGCCGCCCTCGTCGTCCCCGCCGCTCAGCGCGAAGGCGAGGACCGTGCCGAGCACGGCCAGCACGACGACGACCGCCGCGACGACCAGCGTCCGCCGCGGCACGGCCTCCAGCAGGGGCACCCGCCCGGCGCTGCCCTGCCGGGCGCCGAGCAGACTGCCACCACCGCTCGGCCGCCCGCCGGGGACGTCCCCGGTGAACTGCCGGGTGGTGGCCTTGGCGTCCGCCGCGTGCGGCGTGCCATGGACCGGGGCCGAGGCCGGGGGCACGACGGGCGGCAGCCCGTGTCCCTGCCGCGCGGGCGCCTGCCCGGCCTTGCCCGGGAGATCGCCCGCCCGCTTCACGGAGGGCTTGACCTGCGGCCGGGCGGGCACGGCCCGCTCCGGTATCGGCGGGACGGCGATGGCCTGCGTGGCGTCCAGGTCCGAGGCGACCGGCGCGGGCTTGGGCGGCAGGCGCTCGTCGGGGGCGTTGACGGCGTCCGTGAGGAGTGCGCGGGCACCCGCCTCGTCGAGCCGCTTCTCCGGGTCCTTGGCGAGCAGCCCGTACATGACCTCGGCCAGCGGGCCGGCGTTCTTCGGCGGGCCGAGCGGCTCGGTCATCACGGCGGTGAGAGTGGCTATGGCCGAGCCCTTGTCGTACGGCGGGACGCCTTCGACCGCCGCGTAGAGCAGGCCGCCCAGCGACCAGAGGTCCGCCGGCGGGCCGGGCTTGTGGCCGCGGGCGCGCTCGGGGGAGATGTACGAAGGGGCGCCGACGAGCATGCCGGTGGAGGTGACGGAGGGGTCGCCCTCGACCTGCGCGATACCGAAGTCGGTGAGGACGACGCGGCCGTCGTCCGAGATGAGCACGTTGGACGGCTTCACGTCGCGGTGCAGGATGCCCTGGCGGTGCGCCGCGCCCAGCACGTCGAGGACGGCGAGGCCGACCTCGGCCGCCCGACGCCACTTCAGGGGCCCGTCCTCGCGGATGACATCGGCGAGCGAGCGGCCCTCGATGAGCTCCATGACGATCCAGGGACGGTCGTCCTCGTGCACGACGTCGTAGACGGTGACCGCGCCCGCGCTGCGGATCCGGGCGATGGCCTTCGCCTCGCGCAGCGTGCGCGTGATGAGGCGTCGCTTCTCGTCCTCGTCAATGTTGGCCGGGAACCGCAGTTCCTTCACGGCGACCGTACGGCCCAGGGTCTCGTCACCGGCGCGCCAGACCGTGCCCATGCCGCCGCGGCCGAGGACGTCCCCGAGGCGGTACCGCCCGGCCAGGAGGCGCCCTGCCGTGCCCTGCGTCTGCTCCGCCTCCGACATGCGTCCCCTCTGGCAATCAGCTCTGCGACCAACCGACCCTGGCAGAGCCACCATTGTCTCTCATCCACGGACCGGTGGAAGGCCAGGGTCCGCGGGCCGGCGGACAATACGGGCGCACCGTCGCCCATCGCCCTCCGCGCGGCACCCGCCGGCCGTCGCCGCACCGACCCGGCCCACCTGCGCCGCGAGGGCCCGGCGGCGCCGGGCGCAACGGCGGCGCCGGGGGGCGCACGGGTCCGTTGCCCTTACAGGACCGGGTTTCGGACGGGACGGTTCCCGGCGCGTCGGAGCTGTCACAGGACATTCATCAGAGCTCACCGGACACATCTGCCCCAACGAGGGATCAAACGGGGCATCAAACGAGACATCAAACAGGGCATCAGAGGGGGCCCTCCGGCCGGAGAGCCGCCCGGCTCCACACCGGACCTGATCCGCCCGACGCCGGGTCAGCCCGGTTTCGGACCGACCTCGGACCCGGCCTCGGACCCGACCTCGGACCCGGCCTCGGACCGGCCTCAGATCGGCTGCACGTCCGGCGCCCCCAGCCGTGCCGCATCCGCCGTCAGGTCGTCGGGCTGCAGCTGCGATTCGCGCTCGGCCTCCACCCGCTTCTCGTAGCGCTCGACCTCCTTCTCCACCTGCGACCGGTCCCAGCCCAGCACCGGCGCCATCAGCTCGGCGGCCTCGCGGGCGCTGCGCGTGCCGCGGTCGAAGGTCTCGATCGAGATGCGGGTCCGGCGGGTGAGGACGTCGTCGAGGTGGCGGGCGCCCTCGTGCGAGGCGGCGTAGACGACCTCGGCCCGCAGGTAGTCGTCGGCGCCGGTGAGCGGGTCGCCGAGGGAGGGGTCGGCGGCGACGAGCTCGAGCACTTCGTCGACGAGCGAGCCGTAGCGGTTCAGCAGGTGTTCCACGCGCGCCACGTGCAGGCCGGTGCTCTGGGCGATCCGCGCGCGCCCGTTCCACAGCGCCTTGTAGCCCTCCGCGCCCACGAGCGGCACGTCCTCCGTGACGCACTCCGCCACGCGCCGGTCGAGCGCGTGTACCGCCTCGTCCACGGCGTCCTTGGCCATCACGCGGTAGGTGGTGTACTTCCCGCCCGCGACGACCACCAGCCCGGGCACGGGGTGCGCCACGGTGTGCTCGCGCGAGAGCTTGCTGGTCGCGTCCGACTCGCCGGCCAGCAGCGGACGCAGCCCCGCGTACACCCCCTGTACGTCGTCCCGCGTCAGGGGTACGGCCAGGACGGAGTTGACGTGCTCCAGCAGGTAGTCGATGTCCGCGCTCGACGCGGCGGGGTGGGCCTTGTCCAGGTCCCAGTCGGTGTCCGTCGTACCGATGATCCAGTGCCTGCCCCAGGGGATCACGAAGAGCACGCTCTTCTCGGTGCGCAGGATCAGCCCGGTGGTGGAGTGGATGCGGTCCTTGGGCACCACCAGGTGGATGCCCTTCGAGGCCCGCACGTGGAACTGGCCGCGCTCGGCGATGAGCTTCTGGGTGTCGTCCGTCCACACCCCCGTGGCATTGACGACCTGCCGGGCCCGGACCTCGAACTCGCCGCCCTGCTCCAGGTCGCGCACCGTGGCGCCGACCACCCGCTCGCCCTCGCGCAGGAAGCCGGTCACCCGTGCCCGGTTGGCGACGTGGGCGCCGTACGCAGCCGCCGTGCGCACGATGGTGGTGACGTAGCGGGCGTCGTCCATCTGGGCGTCGTAGTACTGCAGCGCGCCCACCAGCACGTCCTTCTTCAGGCAGGGGGCCACGCGCAGGGCCCGCTTGCGGCTGAGGTGGCGGTGGGTGGGCAGGCCGCGGCCGTGGCCCGAGGAGACCGACATCGCGTCGTAGAGCGCGACGCCCGAGCCGGCGTAGAGGCGCTCCCACCCGCGGTGCTGCAGCGGGTAGAGGAAGGGGACGGGCTTGACCAGGTGCGGGGCGAGCCGCTCCAGCAGCAGGCCGCGCTCCTTGAGGGCCTCTCTGACGAGGGCGAAGTCGAGCATCTCCAGGTAGCGCAGCCCGCCGTGGATGAGCTTGCTGGAGCGGCTGGAGGTGCCCGCGGCCCAGTCGCGCGCCTCGACGAGGCCGGTCGTGAGCCCCCGCGTGGCCGCGTCGAGCGCGGTGCCCGCGCCGACGACTCCGCCGCCGACGACCAGGACGTCCAGTTCCCGCTCCGCCATCCGGGCGAGTGCCGCCCCGCGCTCGTCCGGCCCGAGTGTCGCTGTCCTCACCGCTGCCTCCGTTTTCGGCTGCCGGTTGCTCCGCTGGTCCGTGCGTTCTCTGCGTTTACCTGCCCTGCCCTGCCCTGCGTTTCCCTGCCCTGCCCTGCGTTTCCCTGCCCCGCCCTGCGTTTCCCTGCCCTGCCCTACGTTTCCGTGCTCTTCCCTGCTCTTCCCTGCTCTTCCCCGCTCCTCCTCCGATGCTGCCCCAGATCGGCCGGTTTGGCCGCGCCGGTGGCGCAGGGGAGCGAGGCACGCCGCGTTGGTCCCGAATAACAGTCATATATCCGCTTAACCTGATGTAACTCGTTCGCGTGCCGAACCCCCCGGCTCCCCGGGAAGGACCGCCTCGTCATGCCCGCAGATCTCGCCGTCATCGGACTCGGCCACCTCGGACTCCCCCTCGCCCAGGCCGCGACCGCCGCCGGCATCGACACCATCGGCTACGACCCCGACCCGCACCTCGTCGGCGAGCTGCGCGCCGGCCGGCTCCCCCCGGAGTGCGCCGACGGCTCCCTCACCGCCGCCGAGGTCCGCCGGATGCTCGCGGCCGGCTTCCGCCCCACGACCGCCGACGCCGAGCTCGGCAAGGTGCGGACCGCCGTGATCTGCGCCCCCACCCGGCTCGGCGAGGACAGGGCCCTCGACCTCTCCGCCATCGGCGCCGCCGCGCGGGCGCTCGCGGTGCGGCTGCGTCCGCACACCACTGTTCTCCTGGAGTCCCCCGTCTACCCGGGCGCCACGGAGGAATACCTGCGCCCCTTGCTCGAATCCGGCTCCGGGCTGCGCGCCGGCCACGACTTCCACCTGGCCTACTCCCCCAGCCGGGTGGACCCGGGCAGCAAGCGCCACGGCTACGCGGGCATCCCCAAGGTCATCGGCGGCCTCACCCCGGCATGCACGGAAGCCGCCGCCGCCTTCTACGGACGGGTCTGCGAGAAGGTCGTCCGCGCGCGCGGGCCGCGCGAGGCGGAGGCCGTCCGCGTCCTGGAGACCAACTACCGGTACGTCAACATCGCGCTCGTCAACGAGATGGCCGTCTTCTGCCACGACATCGGCGTCGACCTGTGGGACGTCGTGCGCTGCGCCGAGACCAAGCCCTTCGGCTTCCAGGCCTTCCGCCCAGGCCCCGGGGTGGGCGGCCCCGGCGTGCCCATCGACCCCAACTACCTGTCCTACAAGGGCCGCAGCCTCGGCTATCCGCTGCGGATGGTGGAGGTCGCCCAGGAGGTCAACGGGCGCATGCCGCGCTACGTCACGCAGCGGTGCGCCACGCTCCTCAACGAACACGGCAAGTCGGCGCGCGGGGCCCGCGTCCTGCTGCTCGGGGTCAGCTACAAGCCCGACGTCTCCGACCAGCAGGGTTCACCTGCCCGCGAGATCGCCTCACGGCTGATGGAGCTGGGGGCGCAGCTCAGCTTCCACGATCCGCACGTGGCGCAGTGGCGGGTGATGGGGCGGCCGGTGCCGCGGGCCGACAGCGTGTACGAGGCGGCGGCCGCGGCCGACCTCACGGTGCTGCTGCAGCACCACCGCACGTACGACCTGCAGGGGCTCGCGGTGAAGGCGCAGCTGCTGCTGGACACGCGCGGGGCGGCTCCCGTCGGCGCGGGGCACCGGCTGTGAACGCGCGGGGCACCGCGCCGTAAAGGCGGCGCCCCGTAAAGGCGGCGCCCCGTAAAGGCGGCGCCCCGGTGCCCTGCTCTACAGCCTCCCCAGCCCCAGCGCCCGGTTCGGCGCGTCCAGGACCGTCCGCAGTGCCGCGAAGTCCTCCACGCAGCGCCCCGTGCCGACCGCCACGCAGTCCAGCGGGTCGTCGGCGATGATGACCGGGATGTCGAGCTCCTTGCTCAGCCGGACGTCCAGGCCGCGCAGCAGCGCGCCGCCGCCCGTGAGGACGATGCCGCGGTCCATGATGTCGCCGGAGAGCTCCGGCGGGGTCTCGTCCAGGGTCTGGCGGACCGCCATGACGATGGCGTCGACGGGTTCCGAGAGCGCGTGGCGGATCTCGTCGGCCGTCAGCTCGCGCGTCTTCGGCAGGCCGCTGACCTGGTCGCGACCGCGGATGGTGCAGCGCTCCGGCGGCTTGAGGCCCTGGGTCTCCTCGGGGTCGCCGCCGACCTGCTCCAGCCCGGTGTCCTTCTCCAGCTGCTTGGCGAGCGCGGCCAGCCCGGCCGCGGACCAGTAGCCGGTCGGCGCGGCGGAGCCGATGTTCATCTTGATCTCCTCCGCGGTGCGTTCGCCGATCGCGAGGGAGTACTCCTTCTTCACGTACGAGATGATCGCCGCGTCCATCGCGTCGCCCGCCGTGCGGACGGAGCGGGCGGTGACGATGCCGCCCAGGGAGATGACGGCGACCTCGGTCGTGCCGCCGCCGATGTCGACGACCATGCAGCCGGTCGGCTCGCTGACGGGCAGGCCCGCGCCGATCGCCGCGGCCATGGGCTCCTCGACGAGGTGCACCTGGCGGGCCCCGGCGCGCGAGGCGGCCTCGATGACGGCGCGCCGCTCGACGCCGGTGATGCCGGAGGGCACGCACACCACGACGCGCGGACGCGCGAAGAGGCGGTTGCCCATGACCTTCTTGATGAAGTGGCGCATCATGCGCTCGGCTATCTCGAAGTCGGCTATGACGCCGTCGCGCAGCGGGCGGACCGCGACGATGTTCGAGGGGGTGCGGCCGATCGTCTCCTTGGCCTCGGAGCCGACCGAGAGCACGCTGCCGTCGTCGGCGTTGACGGCGACGACTGACGGTTCGTTGAGCACCACTCCCTTCCCCCGCACGTACACCAGCGTGTTCGCCGTGCCGAGGTCGATCCCCATGTCCCTGCCGCTGAACGACTTGCTTTGCGCCATAAGTTGCCATTATTCCTTACGGTCGAACTTTTATACGGCGTTCACAGCCGTGTGCTCGCTGTGGGTAACAGACTGACGTCATAGCACGCTGATACCTTTTGGCCTTTACTTGGCCCTTACCGGCCCTACCTCAACACCGAGCACATTCGGGGGACATCGCCCATGAGCCAGCCCTGGCAGCAGCCGCAGCAGCCGCCCCAGCCGCCGCAGAACAACCCGTACGGCCAGCCGCCGCAGCAGCCCTACCCGCCGCAGCCGTACCCGCAGCAGCACCAGCCTCCGCAGCAGCCGCCCTACGGCTACGGGCAGCAGCCCCCGCCGCCGTACGGCCCTCCCGGCGGCTTCCCGCCGCCGCCCCCGCCGGTCCGCCGGGGCAACCCGGGCCTGGCCGTGGTGCTCGGCATCGTGGCCATGCTGGTCGGCGCCGCCGTCTACGGCGCGATCCTCAACGCCTCCGACGGCGGCCAGATCGGCTATCTCGCCGTCGGTACGGGCGCCCTCATCGGCGCCGCCCTGGGCAAGGTCGGCGGCCGCAACCCCGCCCTGCCGGTGGTCGGCGTGCTCCTCGGTCTGCTCGGCGTGTACCTGGGCCAGATCTTCGGCATCGCCCTGAAGATAAGCGACGTCTTCCACGTTTCGGTCGCCGAGATCTTCTTCGAGCACTTCGACTCGCTGTCCGAAGCCTGGCAGAACTACCTGGAGCCGATCGACGCGCTCTTCTTCATACTCGGCGGCGCGGGCGCCTTCCAGACCGCCCGCAAGCTGGGCGGCTGACGGCCGCGGGCCGCACGGCACGACGCCGAAGGGCCCGGACCGCCGTTGCGGTCCGGGCCCTTCGGGCTGTCGGCTGCGCTACCGCGCTGCCGTGCTGCGTCAGCGCTTGTCGTGCTGCGACGGCGCGACCGTCACCTCGACCCGCTGGAACTCCTTGAGGTCGCTGTAGCCCGTGGTGGCCATGGCGCGGCGCAGGGCGCCGAACATGTTCATCGAGCCGTCCGGGGTGTGCGAGGGACCGGTGAGGATCTCCTCGGTGGAGCCGACCGTGCCCAGGTTCATGCGCTTGCCGCGCGGCACGTCCTCGTGGACGGCCTCCATGCCCCAGTGGAAGCCCCGGCCCGGCGCGTCGGTGGCGCGGGCGAGCGGGGAGCCCATCATCACGGCGTCGGCACCGCAGGCGATGGCCTTGGGCAGGTCGCCGGACCAGCCCACGCCGCCGTCGGCGATGACGTGCACGTAGCGGCCGCCGGACTCGTCCATGTAGTCCCGGCGGGCGGCGGCCACGTCGGCGACGGCGGTCGCCATCGGGACCTGGATGCCCAGGACGTTGCGGGTGGTGTGCGCGGCGCCGCCGCCGAAGCCCACGAGGACGCCGGCCGCGCCGGTGCGCATCAGGTGCAGGGCGGCGGTGTACGTGGCGCAGCCGCCGACGATGACCGGCACGTCGAGCTCGTAGATGAACTGCTTGAGGTTCAGCGGCTCGGCGGCGCCGGAGACGTGCTCGGCGGAGACGGTGGTGCCGCGGATCACGAAGATGTCCACGCCGGCGTCGACGACGGCCTTGGAGAACTGCGCGGTGCGCTGCGGGGAGAGCGCGGCGGCGGTCACGACACCGGAGTCGCGGACCTCCTTGATGCGCTGCCCGATCAGCTCCTCCTTGATCGGAGCGGCGTAGATCTCCTGCAGACGCTTGGTCGCGGCGGTCTCGTCCAGCTCGGCGATCTCCGCGAGCAGCGGCTCCGGGTCCTCGTAGCGGGTCCACAGGCCCTCGAGGTTGAGGACGCCCAGGCCGCCCAGCTCGCCGATGCGGATGGCGGTCTCGGGCGAGACGACCGAGTCCATGGGGGCGGCCAGGAACGGCAGCTCGAAGCGGTAGGCGTCGATCTGCCAGGCGATCGAGACCTCCTTCGGGTCGCGGGTACGGCGACTCGGGACGACGGCGATGTCGTCGAATGCGTACGCCCGGCGGCCGCGCTTGCCGCGCCCGATCTCGATCTCAGTCACGTGTGTGGCCTTTCCTTCTACGTCCTGCCGCATCCAGTATCCCCGACGCGGCGGAGCCCGCGGCCTGAGCGGTCGCGGGCTCCCCAGAATTCTTGAAACGCGTACTACTACCGGCGGGAGTAGTTCGGCGCCTCCACCGTCATCTGGATGTCGTGCGGGTGGCTCTCCTTCAGGCCCGCCGACGTGATGCGCACGAAGGTGCCCTTGTCCTTGAGCTCCTGGATGTTGGCGGAGCCGACGTAGCCCATGGAGGCGCGCAGGCCGCCGATGAGCTGGTGGGCCACCGAGCCCAGCGGGCCGCGGTAGGGGACCTGGCCCTCGATGCCCTCGGGGACGAGCTTGTCCTCGGAGAGGACGTTGTCCTGGAAGTAGCGGTCCTTGGAGAAGGAGCGGGCCTGGCCGCGCGACTGCATGGCGCCCAGCGAGCCCATGCCCCGGTAGGACTTGAACTGCTTGCCGTTGATGAAGACCATCTCGCCCGGCGACTCCTCGCAGCCCGCGAGCAGCGAGCCGAGCATCACCGCGTCGGCACCGGCGGCGATCGCCTTGGCGATGTCGCCCGAGTACTGCAGGCCGCCGTCGCCGATCATCGGGACGCCCGCGGCGTGGCACGCCTGCGCGGCCTCGTAGATCGCGGTGACCTGCGGGACGCCGATGCCGGCGACGACGCGGGTGGTGCAGATCGAGCCCGGGCCGACGCCGACCTTGACGCCGTCGACACCGGCGTCGATGAGCGCCTGGGCGCCGTCGCGGGTGGCGACGTTGCCGCCGACGACGTCGACGCTGATGTTGGACTTCACCTTGGCGATCATGTCGAGGATGCCGCGGCTGTGGCCGTGGGCACTGTCGACGACCAGGAAGTCGGCACCGGCCTCGACGAGGGCCTGGGCGCGCTCGTAGGCCTCGTCGCCCACGCCCACCGCGGCACCGACGATCAGGCGGCCCTCGGCGTCCTTGGCGGCGTTCGGGTACTGCTCGGCCTTGACGAAGTCCTTGACCGTGATCAGGCCCTTGAGCACGCCGGAGTCGTCGACCAGCGGCAGCTTCTCGATCTTGTGGCGGCGGAGCAGCTCGATGGCGTCCTCGCCGGAGATCCCGACCTTGCCCGTGACCAGCGGCATCGGCGTCATGACCTCGCGCACCTGGCGGCTGCGGTCGAGCTCGAAGGCCATGTCGCGGTTGGTGACGATGCCGAGGAGCTTGCCGGCCGGGTCGGTGACGGGCACGCCGCTGATGCGGAAGCGCGCGCAGAGCGCGTCCGCGTCGGCGAGGGTGGCGTCCGGGCGGACCGTGATCGGGTCGGTCACCATGCCGGACTCGGAGCGCTTGACCAGGTCGACCTGGTTGGCCTGGTCCTCGATGGAGAGATTGCGGTGCAGGACGCCCACGCCGCCCTGGCGGGCCATGGCGATGGCCATGCGCGCCTCGGTGACCTTGTCCATCGCCGCCGACATCAGCGGGATGTTCACCCGGACGTTGCGCGAGACCCGGGAGGAGGTGTCGACGGCGTTCGGCAGGACCTCCGAAGCGCCCGGCAGCAGCAGGACGTCGTCGTAAGTCAGACCGAGCATCGCGAATTTCCCGGGCATTCCGTCGACGTTGTCAGTCATGACACCTTCCCAAATGGTCTTGCCCCAGCGCGGACTCCCATGCTAACGGCCGCCACACGTGTCCCATTCCACGACGGCTGAGGATCGCGTCACTTGGAGATTCCTACGAGGACGGAGATTTGCGGCTGCTGCCCGGCCGCGCGCCACGGCTACTGCTCGGCCAGCGCGCGCAGCCTGCTGAGCGCCCGGTGCTGCGCGACCCGCACCGCACCCGGCGACATGCCCAGCATCTGCCCCGTCTCCTCGGCGGTCATGCCGATGGCGACGCGCAGCAGGACCAGCTCGCGCTGGTTCTCCGGAAGATTCGCGAGGAGCTTCTTGGCCCACTCCGCATCGCTGCTGAGCAGGGCCCGCTCCTCCGGCCCGAGCGAATCGTCCGGCTGCTCGGGCATCTCGTCGGACGGGACGGCCGTGCTGCCGGGGTGGCGCATGGCGGCCCGCTGGAGATCGGCGACCTTGTGCGCGGCGATGGCCACGACGAAGGCCTCGAAGGGGCGCCCGGTGTCGCGGTAGCGGGGCAGGGCGCAGAGCACGGCGAGGCAGACCTCCTGCGCGAGGTCGTCCACGAAGTGGCGGGCATCACCCGGCAGCCGTGACAGGCGGGTGCGGCAGTAGCGCAGTGCGAGAGGGTGCACGAGGGCCAGCAGGTCGTGGGTGGCCCGCCGGTCACCCTCGACGGCGCGGGCTACGAGGGCGCCGATCTCTCCCGGGGCGGCCGCCGCCGGGGACCCCTTCGTATCGTCTTCGCGCATCGGTCCATGGTGCCTTGAAGCCGGACTTTCCGTGGCACCGAGCCCGTGGCCCTGTGCGCGGTCCCGCCCGTGGTCCCGTCCGTAGTCCTGTACCGATGCGTTGTGAGCGGGTGCGCCGGCAGTCATTTCCCGCGCCCTCCCATCACGCCCGACCGAGCCGTCCCCGAGGAACTCCATACTCCAAGGATGCGGCAGCGCGCGGGAAACGTGCAGCGGGACGGGCAGCCCCGGCACCCCGCCCCGCCCGCTCGGGGACGGGCGGGGTACGTCGCTCCCCCGCTGCGCTGCACGTCAGGCGCCTAGCGGACCAGGCCCCAGCGGAATCCGAGCGCCACGGCGTGCGCCCGGTCCGATGCGCCCAACTTCTTGAACAGACGCCTGGCGTGGGTCTTGACGGTGTCCTCCGAGAGGAAGAGCTCGCGGCCGATCTCCGCATTGGAGCGGCCGTGGCTCATGCCCTCGAGCACCTGGATCTCGCGCGCGGTGAGGGTGGGTGCGGCGCCCATCTCGGCCGAGCGCAGCCGGCGCGGGGCGAGCCGCCAGGTCGGGTCGGCGAGGGCCTGCGTCACGGTGGCCCGCAGCTCGGCGCGCGAGGCGTCCTTGTGCAGATAGCCGCGCGCTCCGGCGGCGACCGCGAGCGCGACACCGTCGAGGTCCTCGGCGACGGTGAGCATGATGATGCGGGCCCCGGGGTCCGCGGACAGCAGCCGGCGCACGGTCTCGACTCCTCCGAGACCGGGCATGCGTACGTCCATCAGAATCAGGTCCGAACGATCGGCTCCCCAGCGGCGGAGGACTTCCTCGCCGTTGGCTGCCGTCGTCACACGCTCGACGCCGGGCACGGTCGCCACCGCGCGGCGGAGCGCCTCACGGGCAAGCGGGGAATCGTCGCAGACGAGGACGGATGTCATGGCCGTCCTCCGCAGCTGATGCGCGTCACCTTGAGCCTCCAGGCTGGTACTGATCGTCACCTGTGCGATCGACGGCTCTGACGCCGGGTCGGACACCTGCCCGACTGCTTCATCCGTCAACCGCCTCCGCCCTCTCAACGACGGTCACCCGAAAGAGTTACGGGGTCGGTCGAGCACGTTCGGCACTCTACGTGAGGGCGCGGACACGGAGCAGGGCGCATTGGGGGCGCCCGGCACGCCACCCCTGTCACACCCCCGCCCCACCCGTGTCACAGCCGGGATATGCCCCATTTGCCCATGCGGAGCAGTTTTTCTTCCCATTTGCTGGCGTCTATGGCTAGATTCGCAATCAGTCATATTTACATCCACCCGGCAGACCGTTCGCTTCGAGGGGATAGCAATGGCAGATTTCTCCCGGCTTCCCGGTCCCAATGCCGACCTGTGGGACTGGCAGCTCCTGGCCGCCTGCCGCGGGGTCGACAGCTCGCTGTTCTTCCACCCCGAGGGTGAGCGCGGCGCCGCCCGCAGCGCGCGGGAGACCTCGGCGAAAGAGGTGTGCATGCGCTGCCCGGTGCGCGCCGAATGCGCGGCGCACGCGCTGGCCGTACGGGAGCCCTACGGCGTGTGGGGCGGCCTCACCGAGGACGAGCGCGAGGAGCTGATGGGCCGCGCGCGACACAGAGCCATCGCCGCGGCCGGCTCATAAGCGACCCGAGCCGCGGCCCGCCCGCAAGCCCGCGCCGGGGCGCCGCCCCCACGGCCCGCAGACCTGACCCCGGGAGCCCGCCCCGCCCGGAGCCCGGGAGCCGCCCCGCCCGGCCTGCGGGCGGCACGCCTCTGCGCCCGGCGCGGTCGCCCGGTGCCCGGGCCCCCCTCAGCGCCCGGCCGTCCCCGCCAGCTTGTCCAGCATCGCGTCCACCGCCGGCACCCGCGCGAGGTCCGGCAGGGTCAGGGCGACGATCTCGCGGTGCACCGCGGGCTCCACCGGAACCACCTGCGCGCCCTTGGGGCGGACGGACTCCAGCGCCAGCTCCGGCATCACCGCGACGCCCAGCCCCGCGCCGACCAGGCCGAACACCGCCGGGTAGTCGTCGGTCGCGAAGTCGATGCGGGGGGTGAAGCCGGCGTTCTCGCAGATCTCCACCAGGTGCCGCCGGCAGCGCGGGCAACCCGCGATCCACGGCTCCTCGGCCAGGTCGGTGATGCCGATGCGCTCCGCCCCGGCCAGCCGGTGCCCCTCCGGGACCACGCCGATCAGCCGGTCGGTCAGCAGCGGGCGGACGACGAGGTCCTCCCACTCCGCGCCGGCGGCCGGGTCCGACCCCCGGACGTCCGGGTAGCGGAAGGCCAGGGCGATCTCGCACTCGCCGTCGCGCAGCATCTCCACCGAGCGCGGAGGCTCCGCCTCCACCAGGGAGATCTCGGTACCCGGATGCGCCGCCCGCATCTGCGCGAGCGCGCCGGGCACCAGCGTCGAGCTGCCGCTGGGGAAGGACACGAGCCGCACCCGGCCCGCCCGCAGCCCGGCGATGGCCGCGATCTCCTCCTCGGCTGCGGTCAGCCCCGCCAGGATCCCGGAGGCGTGCCGGACGAGCGCCGTACCGGCCTGGGTGAGACGCATCTCGCGGCCCGTGCGCACCAGCAGGGGCGTGCCCGTGGACTGCTCCAGCGCCTTCATCTGCTGGCTGACGGCGGGCTGGGTGCAGCCCAGCTCGCGAGCCGCCGCGGAGAACGAACCGGTGAGGGCCACCGCGCGCAGCACCCTCAGATGACGAGCCTCGATCATGCTGTGAGCATAAGGCAACCTTGGGGGAGGCGCGACTTACCCCCTGGTCACTTTGAGTTGCAGCGAGTAATCTCGGCCCATGCACCTACTCTCCGTAAATGTGGGCCGCGCCGCTACGGCGGACCTCCCGGGCGCGCCCGGCTTCGAGGCCGGCATGGCCACCGGGATCGACAAGCGCCCCGTCGAGGGGCCGGTCGCCGTGGCCGCCCCGGGCCCCAGGGGCATAGGCGGCAGCGGCCTCGCGGGCGACGAGATCGTGACCCTGCGCCACCACGGCGGGAACGACCAGGCGGTGTACGCGTTCGCGCGCGAGGACCTCGACCGCTGGGAGCAGGAGCTCGGCCGCCCCCTGCCCAACGGCTCCTTCGGTGAGAACCTCACCACCAGCGGCCTCGACGTCAACGGCGCGCTGATAGGCGAGCGCTGGCGCATCGGTGCGGATCTGGTGCTCGAAGTGAGCGCTGCCCGCATCCCCTGCCGCACGTTCGCCACATGGCTCGGCGAGGCGGGCTGGATCAAGCGGTTCACCCAGGAGGCAGCCCCCGGCGCCTACCTTCGGGTGATAGAGCCGGGCGAGATCCGCGCGGGCGACCCCGTCACCGTCGTCCACCGCCCCGCCCACCACGTCACGGTCTCCTTCCTCTTCCGCGCCGGCACCGTCGAGCGGGCCCTCCTCCCCGACGTTCTGGCAGCCGGGGACGCCCTTCCTGCTCTTACGCGCGAGAAGGCGCTGGCCTATCAGGCGAGCCTCTGAGGCGCCGGAAGCGGATCGGAGGGAGGGGCGAAAGGGCGCCGCTGCGCCCCTGATCCGGTGTCCGGAGCGCCTCGCCGGCCGCCCGGTGACCGTCAATCAGGGGCCGACCCGCCGTCAAAACGCCGTAGCGCTTCCGCGCGCGCCGTCCCCGGGCTCTACGGTGCCGGTATGACGACTGTATTGATCACTGGGGCGACGGCCGGGATCGGCGCCGCGTTCGCGCGCCGCCTGGCGGGCGACGGACACGACCTCGTCCTCGTGGCCCGCGACGAGGAGCGGCTCGGCCGCCACGCGACCGAGCTGCACGACCGGCACGGCGTGGAGGTGGAGGTCCTCCGCGCGGACCTCGCCGAGGAGGAGGGCATCGAAGCGGTCGAGGCGCGCCTGCGCGACCGCGAGCGCCCGGTGCACCTGCTGGTCAACAACGCCGGGTTCGGCAACAAGGGCGGCTATCTGGAGGTGTCCCTCGCCGACGAGCTCAAGATGCTCAGGGTGCACTGCGAGGCGGTGCTGCGGCTGACGTCCGCGGCGGCCGAGGGGATGCGGGAGCGCAAGCGCGGTGCGGTGATCAACGTGGCGTCGGTGGCCGCGTTCGTTCCGCGCGGCACGTACGGCGCGAGCAAGTCCTGGGTCGTGCAGTTCACCCAGGGCGCCGCGCGCGACCTCGCCGGGAGCGGGGTGCGGCTGATGGCGCTGTGCCCCGGTTTCGTGCGGACGGAGTTCCACCAGCGCGCCGGCATGGGCACGGACAACGTGCCCGGCTGGCTCTGGCTGGACGCCGACAAGGTGGTGACTGCCGCGCTGCGGGACCTGTCCCAGGGCAAGACGCTGTCGGTGCCCGACCCGCGGTACAAGGCCATGACGGGACTGATGAAGCTGGCGCCGCGCAGGGTGGTGTCGCGGGCGTCTTCGACGACGGGCCGCAAGTACGGGCCGAAGTAGCGCCCACGGCGAAGGAGGGCGTACGGCGAAGTAGGGCGTACGGCGAAGGAGCGCATACCGAAGCAGCGCGTACGCGCCGGTAGAGCGCGCGCTTCGGCAGAGCGCGGCATCTCGCCCTCCCGGGTGATCCTTCCAGGACTAACCTGGATATATCACCCGGGAGGCGTCATGACATTCGCGCAGATCATCGACTACAGGACGCGCCGGTACGACGACGTGAACCGGCTCATGGACGAGTGGGTCGCCCGCACCGAGGGCAAGCGGACGGCGACGCACTCGCTCGTCGGCAAGGACCGCGCGCGGGACGACCACTACGTGGAGATCGTGGAGTTCCCCTCCTACGAGGAGGCGATGCGCAACTCCGCGCTCCCCGAGACGGACCGGATCTTCGCCGAGATGGTCGCGCTCTGTGACGAGGCGCCGAGCTTCACCGACCTCGACGTGGTCCGCGACGAACAGCTGAGCCTGAACAAGGCCACGGCCCGCCGCTTCTTCGAGGAGGTGGCGTGCGACGGCAACCTCGACCTGATAGACGAGCTCTTCATCGAAGACCACCGCGACCACGACATGGGCAAGGACGAGCTCGAAACGGTCGGCCGGGACGTCATCCGCTCCGACGTCGAGGGCTGGCGGGAGGCGTTCGACTTCTCCTTCACCCTCCACTCCCAGCTCGCCGACGGCGACGAGGTCGCCACGCGCTGGACCTGGCGGGGCACGCACCAGGGCGACTTCATGGGCCACCAGCCCACCGGGCAGGAAGTGGTCATGACGGGGACCACCACCTTCCGCTTCGAGGGCGGGAAGATCGCCGAGGGCTGGTGGCACTTCGACCTGCCGCGGCTGATGCGGCAGCTGGAGTCGGGGCCGGTGTGAACACCCGCCCGTGACCCCGTGAACGGCCGGAGCCCGGCACCCACCAGGGGTGCCGGGCTCCGGACTGCGGCCGCGAAGCGGCGCGGGGTCAGTGCGAGTGACCGTGGCCGTGACCGGCCTCGGCCTCGTCCTCTTCCTTCTTCTCGACGACCAGGGTCTCGGTCGTGAGCAGCAGGGAGGCGATGGAGGCGGCGTTCTCCAGGGCGGAGCGGGTGACCTTGACCGGGTCGATGACGCCGGCCTTCACCAGGTCGCCGTACTCGCCGGTCGCGGCGTTGAAGCCCTGGCCCTTGTCGAGCTCGGCGACCTTGGAGGTGATGACGTAGCCCTCGAGGCCGGCGTTCTCGGCGATCCAGCGCAGCGGCTCGACGGCGGCGCGGCGGACCACGGCGACACCGGTGGCCTCGTCGCCCTCCTTGCCCAGGTTGCCCTCGAGCACCTTGACGGCGTGGACGAGCGCGGAGCCACCACCGGAGACGATGCCCTCCTCGACCGCGGCGCGGGTCGCGGAGATGGCGTCCTCCAGACGGTGCTTCTTCTCCTTGAGCTCGACCTCGGTGGCCGCACCCACGCGGATGACGCAGACGCCACCGGCGAGCTTGGCGAGGCGCTCCTGGAGCTTCTCGCGGTCCCAGTCGGAGTCCGTGGCCTCGATCTCGGCCTTGATCTGGGCGACGCGGCCCTGGACGTCCTCGGCGTTGCCGCCACCGTCGACGATCGTGGTGTCGTCCTTGGTGATGGTCACGCGGCGGGCGGAGCCCAGCACGTCGAGGCCGACCTGGTCGAGCTTGAGGCCGACCTCCTCGGCGACGACGGTGCCGCCGGTCAGGGTGGCCATGTCGCCCAGCATCGCCTTGCGGCGGTCACCGAAGCCCGGGGCCTTGACGGCCACGGCGTTGAAGGTGCCGCGGATCTTGTTGACGACGAGGGTGGAGAGGGCCTCGCCCTCGACGTCCTCGGCGATGATCAGCAGCGGCTTGGAGGAGCCACCCTGGATGATCTTCTCGAGCAGGGGCAGCAGGTCCTGGATCGAGGAGATCTTGCCCTGGTGGATGAGGATGTACGGGTCCTCGAGGACGGCCTCCATGCGCTCCTGGTCGGTGACCATGTAGGGCGACAGGTAACCCTTGTCGAAGGCCATGCCCTCGGTGAAGTCCAGCTCCAGGCCGAAGGTGTTGGACTCCTCGACGGTGATGACACCGTCCTTGCCGACCTTGTCCATCGCCTCGGCGATGAGCTCGCCGACCTGCTTGTCCTGGGCGGACAGGGCGGCGACGGCGGCGATGTCGGCCTTGTCGTCGATCGGGCGGGCGGTCGCCAGCAGCTCGTCGGAGACGGCCTTGACCGCGGCGTCGATGCCCTTCTTCAGGGCGGCCGGGGAGGCGCCGGCGGCGACGTTGCGCAGACCCTCGCGGACCAGCGCCTGGGCCAGGACGGTCGCGGTGGTGGTGCCGTCACCCGCGATGTCGTTGGTCTTGGTCGCCACCTCCTTGACGAGCTGGGCGCCCAGGTTCTCGTACGGGTCCTCGATCTCGACCTCGCGGGCGATGGTGACGCCGTCGTTGGTGATGGTCGGGGCGCCGAACTTCTTGTCGATGACGACGTTGCGGCCCTTGGGGCCGATCGTCACCTTGACCGTGTCGGCCAGCTTGTTGACACCGCGCTCGAGGGCGCGACGGGCGTCCTCGTCGAACTTCAGGATCTTCGCCATGGTTGCTTCAAGTCCTCTCAAACGAACTGCGCCCCGGCGCCCGGTTGTCCGGACGGTTGTCGCGGAAACGGGGGACCAGGGGCGCAGATCACATCAAACGGGGTGAATTACTTCTCGATGATCGCGAGCACGTCGCGAGCCGAGAGGACGAGGTACTCGTCGCCGTTGTACTTCACCTCGGTGCCGCCGTACTTGCTGTAGAGCACGACGTCGCCGACGTTCACGTCGAGCGGAAGACGCTGACCGTCCTCGAAGCGGCCCGGGCCCACGGCCAGGACGACGCCCTCCTGGGGCTTCTCCTTGGCGGTGTCCGGAATGACCAGGCCAGAGGCCGTGGTCTGCTCGGCGTCGAGCGGCTGGACCACGATGCGGTCCTCGAGCGGCTTGATGGCAACCTTGGAGCTGGCGGTCGTCACGATCCGACCTCCCCCTTCGGAGATTCACGGGGTTATCTGTCTGAGGTGGCGACCAGGAGGATCCGTCGTCGCGGGTGCCGGATTCTGCCCGTCGCTGTGTTTGGCACTCCCGGGTGGAGAGTGCCAACGGAGCCGAGACTATGACGCGGTTAGCACTCGGTCAAGCGGAGTGCCAATTCGCCGTGCGGCGCGCCTGCGGTTCACCCGTGCGGGTAGGGCCTCCGGCGCCGGGCGGCACGCGGATCCTCCCGCCCTTCCCGCGAGGATCTTCCTGCGCTTCCCGCCAGCCGCTACCCGCGCACGGCTATACGTAATCCTCAAGACGCGCCACGGTGAACCCCTGTCGCTCGATGCTGCGCAGCATGTTGGCGACCATCTTCGTCATGGAGGTGCCCTTGAGCTCCGAGGGACCGCGGAAGTGGGCCAGGACGATGTCGCCCGGGCGCAGCTTGTCCCCCTGCGCGTAGCGCATGTCGTTGATCTGCATCGTCGCCTCCCACAGCAGCAGCGCCTTCACCCCGCAGCCGCCCGCCGCGGCGAGCGTGGCGTCGTTGTAGTTGCCGTAAGGAGGACGGAACAGGGGCGGCTTGGCGCCGTACCGCTTCTCCAGCACCTCCTGCTGGCCGCAGACCTCGCGGCGCTGCGCGTCGGCGGAGAGGGTGCGGAGGTTCGGGTGGGAGAGGGTGTGGTTGTGGATGCCGTTGCGGTTCCCCTCGCCCCGCAGCTGCTCGAAGTAGCCGTAGCCGCCGCCGGCCCGGGCGATGTCGTCGGTGAGGAACATCGTGAAGGGCAGCTTCAGGTCCTTGGCCATCTTCACGAACTCCGGGTCCTTCTCCGCCCCGTCGTCGATGGTCACGAAGACGACCTTGTCGCTGGTCGGCACGCGCCGGATCACCTTGGGCGCGGCGCCCGGCTTCATCCCGTCGGTCAGCTTGGCGGCCGGCGGCGCCGGGGGCGCGGCGAGGGGCTTGTCGAGGCCCCAGCGGCGGTAGGCGGCGGCGTCGGGGACGGCGGCGGACGAAGCCGGGGGCGACGCCGCGGTGTCCGTACGCGGAGCGGGGGACGCCGACGCGGCCCCCTTGCCGCCACCGGAGGAGCCGGAGCAGCCGCTGAGGAGCAGCGCCGCCAGCAGGAGCGAGGTGACGGCGGTCGCGCGGGCGGATACCGGGCGGACGGATACCGGGCGACGGGGTGCCGGGCGGGCGGATATCGGGCCGGATAGAGGGGAGCTCACACCTCCGATTGTTGTGCATGCGTTCGATCACGGCAGAAGGGGCGGCCTGTCGGAGAGCGGGGCCGGAGGGCTGGGCGAGAATGACCGGGTGCCAGCGCAGAACGAACCGAACGAACCGAACGTACCGAGCGAGCCCTCGCCCGTCGCCGCCTTCCGGTCCCTCCTCACGGAAGAGGGCCGGAGCCTGCTCGCCGGGCTGCGCGACCACGACCCCGCCCGGGAGCTGGCCACGGCGACCCGGCTGCGCCGCGACCACCCCGCGGAGCTCGTCTCGGCGGCGCTCGGCATGGCACGGCTGCGGCAGCGGGCGGTGGCGAAGTTCGGGGCGGAGGACGCGTACCGGATGTTCTTCACGCCGAACGGCGTGGAGCAGTCGACGCGCCGCTCCGTGGCGGACTACCGCGCTGCCCGCTTCGCCGCGCTCGGCATCCGCTCCGTGGCCGACCTGTGCTGCGGCATCGGCGGCGACGCGATCGCGCTGGCACGGCTGGGCATCCGCGTCCTCGCCGTCGACCGCGACCCGCTGACCTGCGAGGCCGCCCGCGCGAACGCCGAAGCTCTGGGCCTTTCCGACCTCATCGAGGTGCGCTGCGCGGACGTCGCCGACGTGGACACCTCGGGCTACGACGCGGTCTTCGTCGACCCGGCGCGGCGGGGCGGCCGCGGCCGCATCTTCGACCCGGAGGCGTACTCCCCGCCGCTGTCCTGGGCGATCGAGGCGGCCCGCAGGGCCCCGCACGCAGCCCTCAAGATCGCCCCCGGGGTGCCGCACGAGGCGATCCCGGACGACGCGGAAGCCGAGTGGATCTCGGACGGGGGCGACGTGAAGGAGGCCGTGCTGTGGTTCGGCACGGCGCCGGGCGCGCGGCGGGCGACCCTGCTGCCGGGCGGGCACTCGCTGGTGGGCGCCGGGCTGCCCGACCCGGCGGTACGGCCGGTCGGGCGCTATCTGTACGAGCCGGACGGCGCGGTGATCCGCGCGCACCTGGTGGCGGACGTGGCGGCCGCGCTGGGCGACGGCGGGCTGATCGACGAGACGATCGCGTACGTCACGAGCGACGAGCTGCGGGCGACGGACTACGCATCGGCGTACGAGATCACGGACGTGCTGCCGTTCAACCTGAAGAAGCTCAAGGCCGTGGTGCGGGAGCGCGGGATCGGTGTCGCCGTCATCAAGAAGCGCGGCTCGGCGGTGGAGCCGGAAGACCTCCGCAAGAAGCTGAAGCTCGCCGGACCGCACTCCTGCGTGATCGTGCTGACCCGCGCGGCGGGCGCGCCGGTGATGCTGCTGGGGCGGGAGGTCCGCGCGTAAGCGGTCCGCCTCGGGCAATTCCTCCTACGCTCACCCCATGACCGAGAACGAGATCAAACTCAAGGCCATCGCCGCGCTCACGGCCCTGCGCGGCGGCGTGGGGACGGACTACGTCTCGTCCCTCCTCGGCGAGGTGATCCCGGACGAGTTCATGGTGCCGGTCGGCGCGGAGGCCAGGGAGGTCGGGCTCGCAGTGCTCAACCAGCTCTCCGCGCCCATGAGCGCGCTCATCAGCGGGTTGATGCTGGCCTTCGAGGCGGTCGCGGACGCCTACGACGGGACGACGCCCGAGGCGCCGACGGAGGAGATCCTGCAGACCCTGGCACTCGAACTCGCCCGCGACCCCGACTGACTGCGCCTCGCGTCGACAGCCGATCGTATTTCCCGCCAAACGCGGGTTGCGGCCGGCTGATCGGCGCTAGCGTGCGTCGCGGCTGGCAGGTGGCGACGGGGGGGCTGGGCGGATGCTGGACGAAACACTGACGGCGACGGCCGCGGCGGGCGGCACGGCGGTCGTGCGGTCGGCGGGCACGGACGCGTGGACCGGGCTGCGGCAACGGATCGCCCAGTGGTTCGCCCGCGGCGACGACACGCGCGAGCGCACCGCACTCGAACGACTCGACCGCACGTCGGGCGCGCTGGAGGCCGTGGCCCGGACCGGGGAGACGGAACGGGTACGGGACCGCCAGGAAGCCGTCTGGCAGGACCGCTTCGAGACACTGCTGGAAGGGCTCGACGCGGAACAGCGGGAGAGCGCGGCGGCGGAACTGCGCGCGCTCGTCGAGGAGTACGGGGTGCCTTCGCAGGCGGCGGGGCAGGTGTCCGGGAACGGCTTTCGTGGACCGACGGTGTTGGAGGACCGCTCCGGGGAGCGGTGAGAGCGGCCCCCGGGTCAGTGGGTGTAGTCCTTCAGCTTCTCGGTGGCCAGGGTGATGCCGACGGGGTCGGGGAGCTTGACGGTGTCGCCGTACGGGTGCGAAACCCGGCTCAGGTACTTGCCGTTCCGCGGATCGCTGTAGACGGTGACCATGCATGCGTCGCGGTCGATGAGGAGGTAGACCGGGATGTCCGCTGCGGCGTAGCCGTCACGCTTATCCTTCCGGTCGCGGAGGTCGGTGTCGCTGTCTCGCGAAGTCACCTCGGTCGTCATCAGCACACCCTCGGGACTGGCCCACTCGCCTTGCCCGACAAAGTGGTCCTCGGGCACCAGGGAGCCATTCCATGCGGCCCGCCGTCGCCAGCGCCTCGTACGCCTCCGAGCGGGGCGGCTTTCCTGCCGGTAACGACTGCCGTCGCGGTTGCGGACGAGGCTGCGGACGCGACCTCGGTACGTTCCCCGCCTGAAAGTCCGCCCACCAGGCGTCGTCCCTCGCGGTGCGCGAGAAGTACGTCCGCGTCACCCAGTGCGTGCTGCCGCCGTCACCCTTGATCCGCTCCGTCACCCGGCGGAGGTGGCCTTCCAGCGACAGGCGGCGCAGCGCCGTGCGGCAGGCCGCCTGGCCGTAGAGGGGCAGGTGCGCCGCAAGCGTTTTCGCATCCATGGCCGCGCCTTCGGGCAGACGGTCGATGAATGCGGCGATCGACGCCTCGCGGGGCGGGAGGTGCGCGAAGTCCTTGGCGGTGCGGCGTGCCTGGTCGGGAGCGGTTCGCTTGCCGTAGCCGGGCTTGGCCTGGGGGTGGACCTGTACGGGGAGCGCGGCGGCGCTAGAGTTGGCCTCAGCCATGGGATCGAGTCTCTTTCGATCTTGATGGTCAAGCCCCGGTTCGGTGTTGGCGCACCAGCCGGGGCTGATTTCTTGCTGCGAACGCTAGAGGGCCGTGACGGTTCGTCGCAACCCAGTCGCCGTACGTTAACTCGTGTGGTATGCGGGGCGGTTGGCGCTCGCGCGCCGTGTGCACCTTCGTGCGTAGGGAGGGTGGGTGGGTTATCACCCACTCCATTCCACAGAAAGAGCGCTCGGGTTCCGACCCCCGAAGCCCGGAGCGCAGGCCGATCCCAGCAAAGCCGCCAGGTCAACGGCGGTTGAGCGCTCACGGGAAGATCAACGGTACCCTCGCCGTGCGTACCGCGATGAATACTCGCGAGGCGAACGACGGAACATGACCCTTGGTGGCGTGAACGAGGAAATTCCACCGGTCGGGGCGTACGTCATCGACACCCGCACCAATTGCGTCGGCCAAGTCATCAAATACACGGGGGATTTGGCCCACCTCCACCCGCCCTGCAGCGGCGCCGGGTGGGATTGCCCGGTCGCCGACCTCCAGGCGACCACCCTCCGTGCCTACCTCCGGGCGCGGGTCACCGAGGTCAATCGTCGGCGGAGGCTGGTGTGAGCACCGCCGCGCCGGAGGAACCGTCCGGTTCCGGTCACACCCCGGACGACCTCCGCGCGGCGGTCGCCGCGGCAGAGTCACCCGCCGCGGCCCACGCCGCGATCGCGGAGCTCGGGCGGGGCGCGGTGGACGCCGAGGCTCCGGACGGCCCGTAGGACGGCGGGCGACTGCCGGGTCGGCAGGGGCCAACGTCAAGACAGGCTGGCAGCGGGGGAGGGG